>NZ_JAUBRP010000003.1:25153-167949 GCF_036701935.1 Microcoleus sp. M2_D5
CGAGATTTAGGAAGAAACCCGGTTTCTGACTCCCGCGCTCCTCCAAGAAACCGGGTTTCTGCGATAATTTTGGCATCGTCACCAATATCTAGGAAGAAACCCGGTTTCTGAACCCCACGCAGAGATTACAATATGCCACGTCGCCAAGTTATCCTCCAAGCGGGTAATTACTACCATGTTTATAACCGAGGTAATGACCGTCAGCTTATTTTTTTTAAACGAGAAAACTATATTTATTTTTTACGCCAATTAAGAAACCATCTGATTATTAATGGTGTCGATATCATTGCTTATTGTTTGATGCCGAACCACTATCATTTATTAGTTTACCTAAAAACCGATCGTTTTTCAAAGCTGATGCAGGCGTTTACTCTGTCCTATGCCAAGGCTATCAATAAACGCTATCACAAGGTCGGTTCACTGTTTCAGGGCAGATTTCAGGCGATTCATGTAGATAGAGAAGAATATTTATTACATCTCACTCGCTATATTCACTTAAACCCTGTATGTGCTAATATAGTTGAAAAAGCTGAGGAGTGGGAATTTTCCAGCTATCAAGAATATATCGATCTGCGCCGCGGAAGCTTGCCTAAAATAGATGGAGTGCGATCGCAATTTCAGTCAGGAGATGCTTATCGTTACTTTTTAGAAGATTCAACTAGCGATCGATTAATCCAGCATTTAACCTTTGAAGAATAGCCAAAATCCAAGAAACCGGGTTTCTGCGACAATTTTGGCATCCCCACGCCCGATTTTGGAAAGAAACCCGGTTTCTGACTCCCCACAAGGAAACCCAAAATCCACTCTTCTTTCTCATCCCTTTGCCGATCTAAATTACTGTGAATTCACTCCAAAGTTTGCAAGGTTTCCAAAATAGACAGTTCTCAGATATGGGGTACTGACTAGCAAGATCGCTCCTTTTTAAGAAGTCGTAATATTCCTCAAAAGACAAGTTTTCGTTCTTTTTATAGTCAATCATCTTACTTACTCAAATTTTTCCTTAAATTACTGCATATTTTTTTTAAAATAAATAAACAATATTCTCAGAACTTTCCAGTATCTATCAGGCTACCTGGAAGTTATTTGCGATCGCCCACAAGTGCAGACATAGCTACAGTCATGATATTGTCCGAAGGATCTCGCCCCTAAAATATTTACAAAACTAAATCTGGTATGCGATCTATATCTAGCTGTTAGAATAGACAAACCTGAGCGTTAAAATCGCAAATGTATGACAGCGTTCCTACACACTATGCTATGGAATATCTAACTTTTAGAGAAGCCGATGGAGAGGACATACAGGCGATCGCCAATATTCACAATTCTCATGCGCGCGGTCAAAATACGTCGCTCGATCGCGGCTTTTTGCTAACACAAATTACTGAAGATGAGATTGTCCAAAGCTTAAATAATTCATGCAAATATTTTGTCTCAGCTAAAACCGATGGGGAAATTGTGGGATTTGTGGCTATATCACAACCCCAAATATCAGATGAAATCTTGGATAAAATTATCTGGAAAGATGAGGTTTTTAAGAAAAGAGTCACCAGCGATAGGCATTTTTATCTCGCAAGAGTAGCAACCAAGTTAGATTGGATGGGTAGAGGTGTGGCTCAATTTATGTATAACGAAATTTATCAAGTTTTTCCAAATTCATTGATTTCGCTGTTTATTGTTACCCAGCCAATAGCTAATACTCGTTCCCTAATGTTTCACGAAAAACAGGGATTTGAACAAATAGGAACTTTGCAAATTGACCGATTTCTAGATTTAGAAAATTATGAATGTATTGTGATGTTTAAAGAAACTTGAATTTATCATGAGTGAGTCTCCCACGAGAAGCCGACATCAATCCAGCCTAACAGGAATTACCAGAAGCGAGGGACTCGATATAACTTCCTTGGCTGCTGGGATACTTCGCCTCCCCGCAGTAAAAATATTTTTCCCAAAACAAAAAGCGCCCCTATTTCTAGGAGCGCTTTTTGTTAATCAAAAACTAAAACTTAGCCATTGATGGAAGGAGCAACCATTGCTACTGGAGTGACTTCACTAGCAGCCAAATCAAGCGGGAAGTTGTGAGCATTGCGCTCGTGCATTACTTCCATACCCAAGTTAGCGCGGTTGATGACATCAGCCCAAGTGTTGATAACGCGACCTTGAGAGTCGATAATCGATTGGTTGAAGTTGAAACCGTTCAAGTTGAAAGCCATCGTGGAGATACCCAAAGCGGTAAACCAGATGCCTACTACTGGCCATGCACCTAACAAGAAGTGCAAGGAACGGCTGTTGTTGAATGAAGCGTATTGGAAAATCAAACGACCGAAGTAGCCGTGGGCTGCAACGATGTTGTAGGTTTCTTCTTCTTGACCGAATTTGTAACCGTAGTTTTGAGATTCGGTTTCGGTTGTTTCACGAACCAAGGAAGAGGTAACTAAAGAACCGTGCATGGCGGAGAACAAGCTACCACCGAAGACACCGGCAACTCCCAACATGTGGAAGGGGTGCATCAGGATGTTGTGCTCGGCTTGGAACACGATCATGAAGTTGAATGTGCCGGAGATACCCAAGGGCATACCGTCGGAGAACGAACCTTGTCCAATTGGGTAGATCAAGAATACTGCGGTGGCTGCTGCAACTGGTGCAGAGTATGCTACGCAGATCCAAGGACGCATACCTAAGCGGTAGGACAGTTCCCATTCGCGACCCATGTAGCAAAATACACCGATCAGGAAGTGGAAAATTACCAGTTGGTAAGGGCCGCCGTTGTACAACCACTCATCGAGGGAAGCTGCTTCCCAGATTGGGTAGAAGTGCAAGCCAATGGCGTTGGATGAGGGAACAACTGCACCTGTGATGATGTTGTTACCGTACATTAAGGAACCTGCTACTGGTTCGCGGATGCCGTCGATGTCCACTGGAGGGGCAGCGATGAAGGCGATGATGTAGCAGATGGTGGCGCTCAGGAGGGTAGGAATCATCAAGACTCCGAACCAACCTACATAAATGCGGTTGTCGGTGCTTGTGACCCATTCACAAAAGCGTTCCCAGACGTTGGCGCTTTCGCGCTGCTGTAAGGTTGTTGTCATGGTTTTATGATTGCTGTATTTGGTTTTCAATGTTCGGATGATGTTTATATTATTACGCCTATCGTTAAGGTTTGTAAAGGGGTTTGACGACAGTTAAACTGATGACTGTGATTAGGAAAGCTGATGAAAGGAAAGAGATGGGCGATCGCCCCCGCACGAAAAGAGATGACAGCGTGCACGCGCGGCGCACCTCAACCCTAACGAACGGGAGCTATGGGAGGTGGAGAAGGTAAAGGAACAGGAGCGATCGCAGGTGGAGAGGCAGGGATGCGAGGAGGTCGAGAAATCCTGAACTGCAGGAGTTGCTGGGGGGTGAGCGATCGCAAAATTCTCAGTCCGAGAGTGTCTCTGGAGATGCTTAAAGCGTAGGATGGCTCCAAATACGGGCGGAAATTGGATTTATTGTTCAAATAGCTTTCCATGAACGCTAGGCTGAGTCCGCTGAGGTAGCGGCGGGCTAAAGCTGGTTCGGGCCCGATCGCCTGTGGTGGTGGCAGAAATAGGCTTTGAGGGGATTCCTCGATCGTTGAGAAGTGAGTCCCGTTGTTCATCAGTACGAGATATTTGTTGGGCGATGTCAGCCATGTGAACGGTTGAATTTGTTCGAGCAAAGCGGGGGCGACTGTATCGGCGCTGCCTGCGATTAGCATGACTGGGATTTGGATTTTGCTGAGGTTTGTTTCTCCGAGAATGCTGCTGGCGATCGGGTTGACGGCGATCGCAGCTTTGATGCGCGGATCGCCAAAATTGTACTGGTTGCGCTCTAAGCCGCGGGCGCGGCACTGCAACAGTAGGGAGAGGTTCCAAGTATCGTTTTCGAGTCCGCAATCTTTGTCTAGTTGTGCAAAATTAATCCCTGCCCCGGCTAATGCTAAAGCTGTATAGCCACCGAAAGACTGGCCGATGACGCCGACTCGCTGCAAGTCGAGCTGCCCTTGGTAGGCCGGATCGGTTGTAGAAAGTTCGGTTAAATAGTCGAGCAGGTCTTTGATGTCGAGGGGGCGGTTGACAAATTCTGCTGGTTCTGCTACTTGATTGGCTCTGCCTGTTACTAAGTCTTGGATTTGTTGGGCGTTGCTGCCGGGGTGTTCGGGGACGGCGACGGCAAAGCCATAGGAGGCTAGGTGTTTGGCTAAATATTGAAAGGAAATGCGATCGGAACCTAAACCGTGGGAAATTACTACTACTGGGGCCGGTTGCGGTCTCCGCTGTGGCAGGTAAATGTCCAGCTCAAAGGTGCGAGGGCGATTTGGACTCGTCAGAGTTACCGATGATTTTTTCCAAGTATAGGGGCCCGGTAGCTGGGGCTGCTGCATTTCGGCGGGCGGTATGGTGGGTTCTAAGGCTGCTTGTGCTTCGGACAACTGGGCGACTCCGGCGATCGTCTGATTGGAACGGTTGATCAGCGATGTCAGCTCGTTGGCGATACCCAAGGCGCGGGCGATGTCAATCCTGATGCCATAGGTGGGGAATTTCCGCAGCACGTTGAGTATGGTCAGGCCTTCTGGATCTGAGGCTGCTAAAATCAGGGCGGCTCGGATGGCATAAAATCCGGGCTGCCGAGCTTTGGTTTGAATTACTCGGCCCAAGCGTTTCAGCAGCACTTCTCCTTGAGGCGTGTAGAGAAATTGGGCGATCGTCACGTGGCTAATTTCAGCTTCCGCTTGCAGGGCGCTGCGAATCTCAGCTAGCTGAGATTCTTTGAGGTACTGAGCGAAGCCGTCCAAGTTCGAGTCTATTTTGCCTTCTTTGGCGAACAGTGCCAGGGACTCGATCGGAACTGATTCTTCTAGAGGCCCGTAAGTTACGTAAATTCGCTCGGCACCCATTGCCGGTGCGGCGGTGCAAAAAGCAGTGAATGCACACAATCCTAGGTATTTTTGGGCGATCGAGCGCCGAGTACCCAGGGCAGCAGTGGAGAGACTCCGAAACAGACAGTTCATAAGTTTGAAACCTAGGACTTCTAATAATTAATCAGTGAAACGATGTAAATTGTTTCACTAACATTTAATACCAAAAAATCGATCTGTTGCTTCGGATGCTTCCGAAATTAGGTTATCTTGGGAAGCATAGCCAAAAAAGCAATTTTCTGACCTGACAAGACTAGCTGAAATTTAAAATTCAACGCCGAGGGGTCAAACCTACTGGAATGCCCATTGATTATTTTTTCAGCAAGGCCAAGATATTTTCGATCGAGTTTGTAACTACAGCCTGAGTGAGAGAATTTATGATGTTCAATGCAACTGCTATCCTGATTGACGCTTTTGTGCAAGAGTTGCAGGCCGGCTACCGTCGCACCTACGGCAAGTACAAGCCTGACTACCCTGAAATTATCGCCTGGGCAGGGACTATGGCTCTGGAAAATATCGCTAATTGCGATGCTCTCTACCACAATGTGGAACACACAATGCTCGTGGCTTTGGTGGGACAAGAGATTCTCCGCGGCAAACATATTCGCGAAGGTGGAGTGTCGCCGGAAGATTGGCTGCACTACCTGATCTCGCTGCTGTGTCACGATATCGGCTACGTCAAAGGTGTTTGCCGCCAAGACCAAGAAGCTGTGGGACTATATGCTACGGGTATTGACGGTGGCATGGTTTCTGTGCCGATCGGGGCAACTTCTGCCAGTTTAACTCCTTATCATGTCGATCGAGGAAAACTCGTAATTGACGAACGCTTCGGCGGCCACACATTAATTGATGCCGAACAAATCAAGCGCAATATTGAATTGACGCGCTTCCCAGTTCCTGCTAGCGAAACTCATCAAGACAGAAACAATTATTCTGGACTCGCTAGAGCAGCCGATTTGATCGGCCAGTTGAGCGATCCAAATTACCTGCGAAAAATAAGTGCCCTGTTTTACGAATTTGAGGAAGTCGGCACTAATAAAATCTTGGGCTACAAGTCTCCGGGAGATTTGCGGCAAAATTACGCCAAGTTTTATTGGAATGGAGTTTTTCCCTACATTCCAGCAGCTTTGAACTACTTGGAATTGACCCAAGGAGGCAAACAAATTATTGCCAACCTCTACGCCAATGTATTTCAGGTAGAACACGCTGAACCGCTCGCTTTCACAAAGCCAAACGCTCACGAATTTACAAAATCCCGCGCCAATAGCAACTTGAACATCGAAAAAGATGGTGATAATCTTCAACCTTCAATGTCCGGGGAAAACAAGAAATTTACCGAGTTTCCAGACTTAAATTTGTGAGGGGTTACGCGCTGAATTGGGTATTTAGAAAGGCGAGTTAGTGGATTGTAAAATTGATAATTCTGCCTGAGAGGTTTGGCGCAACGTCGTTGGGCGTTCAATCAGTCGAAGGATTTGAAATTTACTCCATAGATGAATCGGGTAGGTTGAACAAGAGTCGAAAGTTTGGGCCGACTGGCAACTTTAGTCGGAAAGTAAGTATCCGTTTTTGGGCAGGGTGACAATTAGGATAAGTTTTGATTTTCTAGTTGCTATATCTTGGTTTTTAGCTCAAATTGACATTGCTCATCTCAAATCTAAAATCGGTCTGGCAGCAGAGAGGTTGCTCGATCCTTTTTTTTGAGCTAAAATGGAAAGTTATAATCAAAAATTTAACATCTAAAATCAAAAACCTTAAATCGATATGGCAGCAGAAATTCAGCAGCAAATTCAAAAGTTGAGGCAGCAGGTACAGGAAGCTAGCTATGCTTATTATGTTCTCGATGCGCCGATTATGCCAGATGAAGTGTACGATCGACTTTATCGCCAGTTGCAAGACTTAGAATCAGATTATCCCGAATTAATTACTGCGGAAAGTCCGACTCAGCGCGTGGGAGAACAGCCTGCTACTCAATTTTTTAGCGTCAAACACAATATTCCTCTCTACAGTTTGGAAAATGCTTTTAATTTTGAGGAATTTGCTAAATGGCAGGAACGCTGGCAAAGGGTAGCACCTCCCTTAACCTCCGGTCAAGAAGGAAATGCACCCCCCCTAACCCCCCCTTATCAAGGGGGGGGACTTGAGGGAAATGCACCTCCCCTAACCTCCGGTCAAGAAGGAAATGCACCCCCCCTAACCCCCCCTTATCAAGGGGGGGGACTTGAGGGAATAACATCTTCCATTAGCAATCAGGAAAACAGAGAAATTACTCCCCCCCTTAGCAAGGGGGGGTTGGGGGGGGTTTCCTATGTTTGCGAGTTAAAAATTGACGGTTCTGCTTTAGCGTTAACCTATGAAAATGGAATTTTAGTTCGGGGTGCGACGCGGGGAGACGGCATTGCCGGAGAGGAAATTACTCAAAATGTCAAGACTATTCGCTCGATTCCTTTAAAGCTCAATTTAGATAATCCGCCGCCTGTTGTGGAAGTGCGGGGAGAAGCTTTTTTGTCTTTAGCTGTTTTTGAGGAAATTAATCGGGAACGGGAAAAAGCGGGGGAACAATTGTTTGCTAATCCTCGCAATGCTGCGGCGGGTACGCTGCGGCAGTTGGATTCTAAAATTGTGGATAAGCGCAGGTTGGATTTCTTTGCTTATACTCTGCATTTAGATCGGGGTAACGAGGAGAACACGCAGTGGGATTCCTTGGAATTGTTGCGAAGAATGGGGTTTAAGGTGAATCCAAATCGCAAAATTTGCGATTCTTTGGATGAGGTTCGGGAGTATTACGAATATTGGGATACAGAGAGGCGGAATTTGCCTTACATGACGGATGGGGTTGTTGTTAAGATTAATTCGGTTGGGCTGCAAAAACAATTGGGTTTTACTCAGAGGTTTCCGCGTTGGGCGATCGCCCTGAAGTATCCTGCTGCCGAAGTGCCTACAATAGTAGAAGCTGTCACCGTGCAAGTAGGCAGAACCGGGGCTCTGACTCCTGTAGCGGAACTCAAACCGGTGCAGTTGGCGGGAACGACGGTTTCGCGGGCTTCTCTCCACAACAGCGATCGACTTTCCGACCTAAATCTCCATATTGGCGATACTGTAATTGTCAGAAAAGCTGGGGAAATTATACCAGAAGTTGTGCGAGTTTTGCCGGAACTTCGCCCCCAAAATGCTCAACTTTTTCAAATGCCTAGTTGCTGTCCCGAATGCGCGCAGCCTGTGGTTCGGGAAAAAGGGGAGGCCGTTACTCGCTGCATCAATACATCTTGTCCGGCGATTTTGAGGGGTTCGCTGATTCATTTTTGCAGCCGGGATGCTTTGGATATTAACGGTGTTGGGGAAAAGTTGGTGCAGCAAATGGTTGATAGCAATCTCGTGCATTCTGCGGCGGATTTGTACGATTTGACAGCGGAAAGATTGATGAGTTTGGAACGCATGGGTAAGAAGTTAGCAGAAAAGTTGGTAAGTGCGATCGCCCAATCGAAAAATCAACCTTATTCGCGGGTACTTTACGGCTTGGGCATCCGCCACGTCGGCAGCGTGAATGCTCAATTGCTGACAGAAAGGTTTGCCAATGTGGAAGAGTTAGCAGCGGTATCGGCGGCATCGATTGAGGGGGTTTACGGCATCGGGCCGGAAATTGCTCAAGCTGTTTATCAGTGGTTTAGAGTGCCGGCAAATCAAAGTTTAATTGCACGGTTGAAAACTGCGGGATTGCAATTGCAGTCAGAAGTGAAAAAGCCCAATTTAGCCAGCACAAATTTACAACTTGCAGGCAAAACTTTTGTGCTTACCGGAACTTTGCCCACCTTGAAACGAGATGAAGCTAAAGATTTGATTCAAAAAGCAGGAGGTAAAGTCACAAGTTCTGTGAGTGCTAAAACAGATTATGTGGTTGTGGGAGAAGACGCGGGTTCTAAGCTGGAAAAGGCTCAATCTTTGGGAATAAAACTACTTTCGGAATCTGAGTTATTGGAACTGCTATCGAAACCATAAATGGTTGGTGAAAGTCAATATATCTCTCTTTCCTCTTTCTCTGCGCCCTCTGCGGCCTCTGCGGTTCCCAAAAAAAGCTGATTCACTTGGGCCGTTTTCAAAGGGCATCGCCAACAATTCTATTGCCCTAGAAGCAAAATAGCCGATCCTCTTCGAGGACTCCGCTAACGCGAATTGGGCAATACCTCAAAAGGCATAGAAATCGCGCTCGCACTTGGTGAATATACATACTTCCCTGGCGGTGCTGCCCGAATCTGTTGTCGGTACAGGCGAGTTTTGCTAAAATTTGATAAAGTTTGCAATAGCGATCGCAACTGCCAGCTTAGCCAAATGCCAGCAATCATAGGAGATACATTATGTCGGAAATTCCAGCAGAACAAACACAAACAAACTTGCCAACTCCAGAAATAACTACCGAAAGCTCACTTTCTGGGGTGGAAAACGTGAAAAACAGTTTGGGAAACGTCCTAAATAGTTGGAAATTGAAAGTAGGATTAGGAGTTGCTGTACTGTTTGCAGTGTCGCTATTTGCTTTCTACTGGCAGCATATGATTGCAGTCGTAGGTATGAAGAGTTGGTCGGCGCGATCGGGAGCTAACCCGATCGAATGTATGGTAAGAGATACTAATAACGACGAGTATGTCAGTTGCAGCGCCCTCCTCGATCAGCAGATTGTTCCTCTTGAGTGCAGTGCGAGTTTGTTCAACATCGGTTGTCGAGTCAATTACGGAACTGCGGCCCCAAATCCGAGACAGATGAACCCTAGATAAGGCATCTGCGGGTTTCTGATGATTGTTGAATCCCTCTGACTGAAATACGGATACAATCCCCACAGGAGTCGCGCTGAGAAAAAAAGTTTGGACGTTAGTTCAAGCCCCCAGATTCATCTGCGGGCTTGTATTTAAAATATAAAATTTAATTAATTGCCCATCATAACTCATCATCAAACCTCTTAATAGTGAGGACTTTAGTCGTAATAAAACTCGCTCAGACTTTAGTCCTCATTACAACCTAGAAGTGTTAATTTTATCCCGCACGAGCTAAAGTATGGCAGCTTACCAAGGGCTTCCGATCATGGTGAAACTACTCCAATAGTAAGGATGAGAAAAATTTTGGTTTGTTTGTTGTAAATTAGCAGGTAAATTTAACTGGCCGCCTGTTGTTACTAGCTGTCCGTTTTCCAGCCGCACTTTACCGGAGATTATTGCTTGTTGAGCCAGTTGCAAAGCTTCTGCCTTAGTTGTGGTTCCTCGCAACTGGTGGTAAAATTCGCTCATCAGCGCCAAGGTGCCTCCATCGTCAACATACCACAAACTCCCTAAAGCAGATTTGGCGCCGGATTTTACTGCTAAACCTCCAAAACCTAACTCTGCTTCCCGATCGCCCATAGCAGTTCTACAAGCACTTAATACTAACAAGTCTACCTGCGGATTGCGCCAATTCAAACTCTCTATGCGATCGAGCCGCAATTTGGAATTCCACATTTGAATGTAGGAATTGCTCGCTTTTCCGGGTTTGAATTCAGCGTGAGTTGCTAGGTGAACGATCCGAAATCCTCCCTTGGCGTGTTCCGACGTGAGATTATCTAAAGTGAAAGCAGAATTGAGGAAAGATGGACTCTGCCACTGAGCCGAAATCGCCTGCAATTCGATCGGCACACTGGGCAAGGGCTGTTGGTCAACAAATTCTGACCTTCCCATTGCTAGGACTGTGGCGTCTCTAACAGCTTTATAATCGGTATTAGTCGAACTAAAACTCGGAATTAGGCTGAAACTGTATTTTTCAATCAAGAAGCCTTTACCGTCGTGCAAAGCGGCAAAGGGCAGGCTCCGCAATCCCGGATCGACTGACAGTAATAAAGTTTGAATTCCTAAGTTTTGTAAGTCTTTTTCTAGGGGTGCGATCGCCCATTTATATAGTTGCTGGGCGGCGGCTAGATAAGTGGTAGTAGTGCGTTTTGCGGGATTGGTAATTTCAGCGCGAAACTCCTGGACGGTGGGGAAAAGAGATGCTCTGTTGGCTTCGGGGACGCTGTAGTGAATCGGCCACCCGGCAGGAGGAACTAAAATTATTTCCAGTCGATCTTCTCGCGAGACCATGTAGATAATACCAGACCGCTTGCCGGTTTGCTGTTCGATATTTTGTAAAGTTTGTTGGGATGTCGAAATCAAGGTTTTTTCCTCTAGGAGGTTGGCTTCTACCCCCAGGTATTCTGCAAATTCTTGATTCCTCATTTCTTCGATTCCCCAGACTGTTTTCTGTATGTCGTTACCTTCAAAAAGTCGATCGGGAGACGGAACATATCCCAGAACTAAATTAGAAGTAGGGTTAACTGTTGGTGCTTGTTGGGATGCGAGTGAAGAGACTACGATGCCAGCGGGTAATTGACTGGTGATACTTCGATCGATGGTTAAAACTCGACGATTGGCAGCAGCAACACCCGGATTTTCTAGCGATCGACTTTCGGGGCGTTTAAAGTCTTGTTCATCGGAGGTTGACGGTTTGGGTGTGGGTGTATCGGCGGCAGTGGGCGATTTTGGCGCTGTCACAGGTGCGGGCACTTGTATTTCCGTAGGATCGATTCGAGTGGGAGTGACACTCGGAGTGGGAGTTAGGGTGACACTTGGAGTGGGAGTTGGAGTGACAACGGCAGTCGGAGTTGGAGTTATTAGCGGAGTTGGAGTGACAACGGCAGTCGGAGTTGGAGTTACTACCGGAGTTGGAGTGACAACGGCAGTCGGAGTTGGAGTTACTACCGGAGTTGGAGTGACAACGGCAGTCGGAGTTGGAGTTACTACCGGAGTGGGAGTGACAACGGCAGTCGGAGTTGGAGTTATTAGCGGAGTCGGAGTGACAACGGCAGTCGGAGTTGGAGTTATTAGCGGAGTCGGAGTTGGAGTGACTACCGGAGTGGGAGTGACACTTGGAGTCGGAGTTGGAGTGACTACCGGAGTTGGAGTGACAACTGGAGTCGGAGTGGGAGTGACACTCGGAGTGGGAGTCGGAGTTTCTACCGGAGTGGGAGTTTCACTCGGAGTCGGAGTCGGAGTTTCTACCGGAGTTGGAGTTTCACTCGGAGTCGGAGTCGGAGTTTCTACCGGAGTGGGAGTTTCACTCGGAGTCGGAGTCGGAGTTTCTACCGGAGTGGGAGTTGGTGTTGGCGGCGGGTCGATCGCGTCGTCAGTCGAAAATACAATATTACCAACACTACTAGAACGCGGAAACGACTGCGATGTAATGGTAGATTGTCCCGTGGTAATTGCACCCGCCGTACCGTTGCTAGCAGCATCCCCCACCACAAACGGTTGAATCGGCGTCCCTCTATCTCCCCCAGCGTGTGTAATTGCGATATTTCCGCTACCTGTGCCGCCAGCAGTAGAAATGCTAGCAACTCCCGTCGGCGAAAGTGGGGTGGAAAAAGTACCCGTAGCGCGGAAAAAACTGCCTGTTATTGCTGTGACATCGCCACCGGTGCCGCCTGTACCGCCTTGGGCATTGATAAACTCTACTTGAATATCGCCGATCGGATCTAAGAACACATTGCCGGCATTTCCGACTATACCGCTAGAGTTAATTTGTCCGGTTGTAATTGAAGTTATCGCCTTAACAGTTATGTTGCCGCCACTGTTTGCCGATGTATTCAAATTGCCTGCGGTGAAATTGTTACCGGTTGTAAATAGAATTTCTCCGCCATTAGCAGTAATATTTTTAACGGTTAGATCACCCTTGGCAGTAATATCGACTTTGGCGGCGGTGACATCTCCCAATAAGTTGACTTTTTCTGTGTTTAGTGCTGTCAATTGTTGCGCGTTAATTGTCGAGTTGGCTGTCACATTGCCAGCATTTTCGATCGCAAGATTGCCTAATTTGCTGGTGGCACCCACCGCACCGTTAAAAGTGATGCTGCCGCTACCGGAGGCTAGAGTTAAGTTGCGGGCATTAATGCTGTCACTGTCGATCGCACCCAAAGCAATATTTCCCCCTGCCGTACTAAATACCGCATCCTTTGTCAAAACCACAGCATTGCTAATATTAAGGTTGCCGTTATTAGTGGTAATATTCCCGTCTAATTTAGTATTTAAGCCCGTAATATTAAAACCAGAATTGCTGTTAACGTTTCCAATAACTTCTGAATTTGAGGCAGTAACATTCAACACAGATAAGGGCGTTGTTACTCCAATATTTCCTTGTGCCAGCACATTGCCTGTAGCGGCATCTAAGTTCAACAAATGATTGCCGTCTATCGCACCTGTTATCTTAATATCTCCGCCGCTGGTAGTGAGATTAATATCGTTGCCGAGTGTGACAGTGCCGTTGAGATCGATCGGATTTTTAGTGGTATTGATGCCAGAATTCAAATTAATTGTAGCAGCCTTGAGAGCAACACTGCTGTTGTCATTTCCGGTAAGAGTGCCATCAAGTGCGATCGCACCCGTTCCCGTTTGAATATTTACTGGATCTAAAAATGTGAGATTATTGGAAATACTAACATTTGCACTGCTATCCGATCGCCCGATCGCGATCGAGCTAAATCCATTTTGAATCAAATTAATTTCCGATGCAGTCAAATCTAAAGCGCTAGTATTGTTATCACTTCCGCCAACAACAATATTTTGTTCGGCTGTTGCGGGTTGCAGCATCAGCGCGCCCGTACCAGAAACATTCCCAGAAAAATCAATTTCACCTGCAGTTAAATTCAGCGGGTTACTACCTGCAGATAAAGTAGAACCGAAAGCAATAGTTGCATCTCCCAGTGTAAAATTCACAGGAGCTTTTAATGTCACAGGGTCGCTAAAACTAATGTTATCATTAGTTGTGGTGATATTTCCGCTAACCGCAACATTTCCACCGCCATTTTGAATAAATTCACCGTCCAAATTCAGGTTTTTCTCAATATTGAGATTCACCTTATTGGTAATTGTGAGCGTGCCGTCGTTGGTGGTTGTTACAGTTCCTTTGAGATTAACATTGTCCGCAGCAATACCGAGATTTCCAGGTGCGTCAACTGTATTATTGAAAGTAATGTCGCTGCCTGCGAGAATCGGATTATTGGCAACCGTCACAGCATCTGCATAAGTTTGAGTGCCGGTTGTAGTGACATTCCCGCCTAAAGATATTTTGCTGTTGGCAGTTAAACTTGTGAGAGGAGTTGTTTCGCCGATCGCACTTTTGAAGGTAAGATTACCGCTAGCGGCTTTCACAGTTAAATCGCTGCTACCGTCAACAGTATTATTGAAAGTAATGCTGTCACCTAAAAGAATCGGATTGTTGGCAATTGTAACTGCATCTGCATAAGTTTGAGCGCCAGTTGTACTCACATTTCCCTTGACTTGAGTTGTGCCGCCAGAATCTGCAGTCAAACTCGCAGCATTGACTGTTTGATTAAATGCGGTTGTTCCTGTAGAGTTAGCTGTTAAATTGCCGATCGCACTTGCAGCACCAACTGCACCATTGAATGTAACATTACCGCTAACCGCATTCGCCGTCAAATCGCTGGTACCATCAACAGTATTATTGAAAGTAATGCTGTTACCTAAAAGAATCGGATTGTTGGCAATTGTAACTGCATCTCCATAAGTTTGACTGCCAGTTGTAGTAACATTTCCCTTGACTTGAGTTGTACCGCCAGCATTGGTGGTGAAACTGGTAGCCTTGACAGCATTAAATGTAGTGAAACCAGCACTGTTGACGGTGACATTTCCTAACGATCCAGTACCGGGCAATCCATTAGCATCAATGCTATTTATCCTGACTTCATTGGGAGTGGCGATCGCGATATCTCCGGCCGCACCGGAAGTAGAGCTAGAATTAATTACTCCTGAAACTGCAACAACGTCGCCTGTTTTGCCTGTGAGGGTGATTTTTCCGCCATTGCCAGCAGTGGAACTAGAGTTAAGATTACTAGCAGTAATATTGTTAGCACTGAGTGCGATCGGGCCACCATTTCCGGTAGTGGATTTTGTATCAATTGCCCCTGCTGTCGTATCAATATTGCCATTAGTGCTGGTAAGGGCGATCGCCCCTCCGGGATTTCTCATACTACCAACTGTAATATTGCCTGTAGTTTCAATCGAAAAATCGATCGGACTCTTAACATCGAAAGAATTGATTGTTTTCAGGGAACGTAAAGGCAATGTCTCCCCCATTTGCACGTTGACATTAATAACGCCTGTTCCCGTAGTCAAAACTAGGTTGCCATCGCCGTCAACCGTTCCCCCAAAATTAATGTCACCTGCATTATTTAACCCAGTATCGAGAGTGACATTAGAACCCGTACCGAGAGAGACTTTGCCACCAAAGTCAATCTTCTGTTCGTTGGTGAGAATATTTGCGTTTAAGTTAGTCGTTGGAGCATTAAAAGTAATTGAAGCGTTGTTTGCACCTGTAATGTTTCCATCGACTGCAATTGCGCCAGCTTGCATTGTGACGGGGAAATTAAAAGTAACACCAGCAGGATCAATTGCGATATTCCCCGTCCCATCCGTGCGCCCGATAATCATTTGGGAAAACCCATTTAAAACCGGAGGCGCGAGTTCAGCACTGCTGAGATTCAAACGATCGTCCGCAGTATTACCGCCCACAGTAATATCTAAACTGGGAGTAAGCGGCTGCAACTGGATAATCCCAGTACCTTTAATTTGAGTTATTGATGACAATGAAATTTCATCGCCCGTCAAAGTGACATTGCCGCCTAAAGTCGCCTCAATCGCACCTTGGGCGAGTGTAATGGAATTATTGGAGTTGTTAGCCTTTCCCGTGAGACTAATATTACCCGTTCCCGTAGCTTGTACCGTGGTCGGTATCTCGTCAGCCAAAATCAGGGGCGTGTTAATCCCGTAGCTGTTAAATCCAGTCCCTACACTCGTACCGGTTAAAACAATATCTCCATCCTCCGATGTTACCGTGCCTCTGCGGAGCCTGATCCCGGAATTACCGCTCCCGATTGTACTGGTGGTGCCTGCACTGCTCGTCCCCGTCAACGTCACCTTTCCCAAGCCTGCGGTTTGGATTTTAGCATCATTTAATATCTCTATACCGTGGTTGGAAGACCCAGTTCCACCACCTGTACCCGTCAGACTAACATTTCCAGAGAGCGCTTTCACTGTACCGTTCTCAACGAATATCCCTCGATTGTCACGAGTCCCATTACCGCCAACACCGATGAGAGTCACAGTCCCGGTGCCAGTGGACTCCACTGTAGCCTTGTTGAGATTAACGCCTGTATTTTCGATTCCTGTCCCCGCACCTGTTCCAGTCAGGCTGACACTTCCCCCAGCCCGTACTGTGCTGCCGTCAATAGATATCCCTTGATTACCATCTGTCCCGTTGCCGCCAGTACCGTTGAAAGTAATATTGCCGCTGCCAGTAGTTTGTAATGTGGTAGCACCCGAAATAGAAATACCGACATTGTTTCCCCCTGTCGATTTTCTTCCCGTACCATTGAGGTCAATTTTTCCACTTCCGGCATTAATTTTGCTGTTCTGGACATTGATTCCCCGCACGGCCCCAAGAGTCCCCTGACCATTACCCAGGAAATTACCACCATTAGTATCCATCGTGGAACCTACGATACTGAGAGCACCACCGTTTAGATTATCGCTATCAGCATTCAGAGTAATAGTGCCTCCCTGAGTGGTGATAGCGGTATTATTAATATTAATATTATTATTCGCTTTCAGAGTCAGCGAATTATTATTAGTCCAAGCAATCGGTGCGTCAACGTTAATATTGCCTTCCTCCGTATTACCTGACGCCGTAGAAATAGTAACATTTCCAAAATTTAGCTGTGCTTGCAGCCTCCCATTATTAATCACAGAAGGAGGGCCGGAGTCAACAAATGTTGGCCCCGCAGGAACATTATTCGGACCTTCGACAATAGTAATATCAGTAGGATCTAACAATAAGGTACCAGCGATGCCAAAGGTCGATCGCAAATCAACTAATCCTTGAAAATCCAGCGATTGCTTTCCCGAAACTTCCACAAAGCCGCCATTCCCAGAAAACAAGCCACCTCTGGCCGTAATATTGCCATTAAAGCGAGTAGTTTCATCCGCCCAAACTATAACTCGCCCGCCATTCCCATTACTAACAGCATCAGCATTAATCGTCGAGTCGCTACTCACATAAGTTCTTAGAGCATTGGGCACCGTCCCCAAACCCTGATAATCTCCGCCAATCAGTACAGTACCGCCGCCGTTAATCCCAGAAGCATCGATATTGCCCGCAATAACACCTACTCGATCGCCTAAAATAGTTACACTACCGCCCGTGTTGCCAGAGACATTGAGAGTGCCGGATGCGATCGCAGTTCCCGCAGTTACCGGCACAGCAGCATTCCCCGTCAATACAACTTCCCCATTAGGATTTACCGTCAAACCCGTCGCCTGTCCCACACCTTGTCCAGTCAGCAACTCCGGCAAAGATAATACTGGCTGCGTCCAATTGTTCGGCAGCGAACTGTGATTTGCTGTCGGCCCAATTTCCAAGCTCAATAAATTTCCAGCTTGACTAATTCGCACCAAATTGTTACCCGGTACGGCGCTGATGATAATATTGCCACTAGGCGCATTTACCTGACCCGTATTGACAACCGTAGCGCCGATCAAACTTAAACTTTGACCTGGTGTCACCGTCAGATTGCCTGCATTAATTATGCTTCCCCCTGGCAAATTTGTAAACGCAAAACTGTTCGGAGCCCCGATTAATTTTGCCCAATTGTTATTGCCGATCGCACTAAACCACTGATTGTTCCCAAAACCTATCCCTGTCGCCGTAGTAGCATTAAAAGATCCGGGCACGTTGAGAGTGGCATTCGGCCCGAAAATCATGCCAGCAGGATTCATCAAAAATAAATTGGAATTCCCGCCCGTAACTTGAATTAAGCCATTTATTAAAGAAGGATTACCCCCAGTAATCCTTCCCAAAATATTTTGAATGTTGGGATTGGTCAAAAAGTTAGCCGTTTGAGCCTCGCTGAGGCCAAACTGAGTAAAACTGTGAAAAAGATTAGCCCCATCTCCGCTGAATGCCCCCCCGGAAATATCGTAGCGGTTGCCGTTGGGAGTAACAACTGTGTTAGTGCCGTCGGCTGCCGGGGCGATGGGTTGCGCCTTGGCCGAACCCGCAGCAGCACTCAGCCAGCTAACAATGAATAACCATCCGATCAAATGTAGTTTGTTGGGTGTCATTGTGTTTAAAGATGGTGCTTAAAGTGCGATCGTATTTATTTCTCCTATTTTTACTCCTAAAATTTTCTCATGTCAATAGGAGCATCCTATTTTGGGCTATCGAATAATTAGGACTAAAAAAGGAAATGTATGTTTTCAATTAGGCATGAGAATTAAATAACTTCCACAAGTTTGTGGGATGGGCGTCCCGCCCGTCCACTCATGACGGGCGGGACGCCCATCCCACCACAACAATTAAAATTGTAAGTTATTTAATTCGCGAGCATTAGTATGATTTACATATTTTTTTTACTAGGAATCATGCGAGGTAAATCAAACTTGGTTTCTTTTTTTGACTTTCACTGCTTCCTTATCACAATTACCTTAAACAACCGGGTTAATTCCTTCGGGACTGTGGCGGAAAATATGGCACATAACGCGAAATTTAGGGATTTAAAAAACTCGGAAATTTAGTCAAACTTACGTAACTAACGATCGCCTGTTATACATCTTCCTTAAAGTAGCAAAAAATTTGCTCAACTCCCTACTCGCCGGCGCTCTCGCTTCTTTCTGCATCGGGCAAGCAGCTTGTAGCCCGCTTTCAGGAGCAACTAACCGAACAGCCGACTTTCTCTCAAAAACTTTATATTTTATGGAGGGACTTTACCAAAACTTCATAAATATCGAGTAAAATTTTTATGTATTTTTGATGAAAGCCCATAGAGGCAAGTCTTGCACTCAACTTTAGACAGTTACCGAAACCAAGTAAATGTAGTAGCTTGGAAGTCTAGGCAGGATGAAAATCTTGCTGTTACAGATTAAACTGTGCCAATCTAGTGTCGGTGAAAACTCTTAGAAGAAGCACTCATTTACTCCAAAACACCCTTAAGTGAGATATGTATGTATATTCACTGGTGTGGAGCCTCTTCTTCAGGTTTGACGATCGTCCTAAATATCGCAGGCTCGCGATCGTCTATTCGCCTCACAGCAACATGGAATTTAGGGCATTTTGGGCCTAACTACCTAACAATACAGGAGGAATCAGGGTTATGACTACCTTAACGCTAGTCAAAAAAACATCTTTTACAGTCGCCACCTTGGCAACCACAATGTTGCTCGGCATCTGCCTGCCCGTCCGAGCTTTCATGTTTGGCACTGGCGGCATCCAGTTCGATCGAGATACCAGTATAAACTTTACCTTCGACCGCTCTGGCAGCCCTTACCAGTCCAGCTTGTGGGTAGCAGCTTTGGCTGCTGAGCCAGAAAACAATGGCTACACAAACATCGCCAGACTGTTCTACGAGACTAAACCCTCAGATAACGGCTCTGCCAACAACTGGGAAGGAACCTTCGGGAACGCAGTCACCTCCGAAAACGGCTCCATCACCCAAAACTTCAGATTTTTGAAGGATCAAATTTATGCGCTGCTGCTGTGGAGCGACACGGGTAGCGGCAGACCTTTCGAGCAATACGTCTCGTCGAGCACCTTCATGAACAGCTCCCAATGGCGGGCCGCTGGCACCCAATTCCGAAGAGATGAATGTCTGGTGGCGGGATGTCAGCTTGCTGTGTTTGGTAAATTTAGCCTCGACCCCAACTCTAGCGGCTCCTTTGCAAACATCAACGGCGGTAAAGGCCCAGAGCAATTTTCATCTCTCACAATGGCCGAACTGGCTAATGGCACAAAAATCTCCTTCGACGCTGCCGAACCCGGAACCAAGCTAGACTTCAACGAATTCACCGTGTCCGCTGAGTTAGCCCCCCAACCAGTCCCCCAACCAGTCCCCCAACCAGTCCCCCAACCAGTCCCCCAACCAGTCCCCCAACCAGTCCCAGAACCAGTCCCAGAACCAGTCACAGTATTCGGGACTATCCTGGGGATCGGGGCTTTGGCTGCGGCTCGCAGGAAAAAAAGCGAGGGCAGCAACCATAAAAATGACTCTTAACCAGACCCATACAAATCTAAATAGTGCGTCTGTTCAGTGGTAATCTGAGGAATAGCATTTCTAAATGTTAAGACTTTTTCCATAACGGGAAAAATAGCATCCTAACAAAGGCACTATTCATGGTATCCACCGCAGAAAAAACGAACGTAGGCTACATCACCCAAATCATTGGGCCGGTTGTAGACGTAAAATTCCCAGGCGGCAAACTGCCCCAAATCTATAACGCTCTCACGATTTCCGGCAAAAACGAAGCAGGTCAAGACGTTGCCGTTACCTGCGAAGTTCAACAACTGCTCGGAGACAGCCAAGTGCGTGCAGTTTCCATGAGTACCACCGACGGCTTGGTGCGTGGCATGGAAGTAGTAGATACCGGGGAAGCAATCCAAGTTCCCGTCGGCATTCCAACTCTAGGCCGCATTTTTAACGTCATCGGCCAACCCGTAGACAACCTCGGCCCGGTCAATACTTCCGAAAGTATGCCCATCCACCGCAACCCGCCGACTTTCACCGAACTGGAAACCAAGCCTTCGGTGTTTGAAACTGGGATCAAGGTGATCGACCTGCTGGCCCCCTACCGTCGCGGCGGCAAAATCGGTTTGTTCGGCGGCGCAGGCGTCGGCAAAACCGTGATTATGATGGAACTCGTGAACAACATCGCCAAGGCTCACGGCGGCGTGTCCGTGTTTGGTGGTGTGGGCGAGCGCACCCGCGAAGGTAATGACCTCTACAAAGAAATGATCGAGTCGGGGGTTATTGACGAGGAAGACCGCAGCAAGTCGAAAATTGCTCTGGTTTACGGTCAAATGAACGAGCCGCCTGGTGCTCGGATGCGCGTGGGTCTGTCGGCTCTGGCGATGGCCGAATACTTCCGCGATGTCAGCAAGCAAGACGTGCTGCTGTTCATTGACAATATCTTCCGGTTTGTGCAAGCGGGCTCTGAGGTATCGGCTCTGTTGGGTCGGATGCCTTCGGCTGTGGGATATCAGCCGACTCTCGGTACAGACATGGGCGACTTGCAAGAACGGATTACTTCGACTACCGAAGGTTCGATTACTTCGGTTCAAGCTGTGTACGTACCTGCGGATGACTTGACTGACCCCGCACCGGCTACGACTTTTGCTCACTTGGACGCTACAACTGTGTTGTCTCGCGGTTTGGCTGCGAAGGGGATTTATCCGGCTGTTGACCCGCTGGATTCTACGTCTACGATGTTGCAAGTTAGCGTTGTCGGCGAAGAGCACTATGGTGTTGCTCGTCAGGTGCAGTCAACTCTGCAACGCTATAAGGAATTGCAAGACATTATTGCGATTTTGGGCTTGGATGAGCTGTCGGAAGATGACCGCTTGACGGTTTCTCGCGCTCGCAAAATTGAACGGTTCTTGTCTCAACCGTTCTTTGTGGCTGAAGTGTTCACCGGTTCCCCCGGCAAGTACGTCAAGCTGGCAGATACCATTAAGGGTTTCCAGATGATTTTGGCTGGCGAACTTGATGAATTACCGGAACAAGCTTTCTATTTGGTGGGCGATATCAACGAGGCGATCGCCAAAGCTGAAAAAATGAAAGCTGACGCCAAGTAATTTTAGTCATTAGTCATTAGTCATTGGTCATTGGTCATTAGTCATTGGTCATTAGTTGTTAACAGTTAAAAATTAACAGTTAACAACTAAGTGACTGATGATAGCCGACGGCTGACTAATGACTAATTACTAATGACTGCTGACTGCTGACTGCTGACTAATGACTAATGACTAAGGACAATTTATGACATTAACTGTGCGCGTAGTGGCCCCAGACAAAACTGTTTGGGATTCTAATGCTGAAGAAGTAATTCTGCCGAGCACCACAGGCCAACTGGGTATCTTGAGCGGTCACGCTCCAATGTTGACAGCTTTGGATACTGGAGTGATGCGCGTCCGTCCCGGCAAGGAATGGGTGTCTATTGCTCTCATGGGCGGCTTTGCAGAAATCCAAGAAAACAAAGTTACTATTCTTGTCAACGGCGCCCAAAAAGGCGAAACCATTGATAAAGAAGCTGCTCGTACTGCTTACACCGAAGCAGAAGCTCGTTTGCAAAAGGCTACTACCGGCACTTTGCAAGAGCAAATTCAAGCTAAGCAAGCAATCAAACGCGCGAGAGCTCTTTTCCAAGCTGCCGGCGGCACGCTCTAGCTCTCGCGGGTAGGGACACAGCATTGTTAATTGGTGTCAAGTTAAGACTGAAAACCTTATGTATCTCTCGTTTATGCCCGAGTCTAGATCCCCCCTAACCCCCTTTAACAAGGGGGGGACAGGAAGCACTCTTTCGTCCCCCTTCTTAAGGGGGATTTAGGGGGATCTAGACTCGGCTACAACCCTGATTTAGAGATGGTTTCAGGCTTAAGTTGACAGTAATGAACAATGTTGTGTCCTTAATATCTTGCTAAACTCCTACCTCGGAGAGTAGCGATTGCATTGTTTCCCAAGATAACCCCTGCTGAAGATAGCGGGGGTTATTTGGATTGTAGGGGCTCTCCACGCGATCGACACTGACAATTTTTGCTTCCTCCGGCAAAACTGGAACCTCTGGATCGCTCGCGGTCGATCGCGTCAGGGAGCTAGAAAAGCCTTTAAAAATAGCAATTTCATCGAATTCGCCGTCTATTTCGGCCTTGACGATTAAAACTTCGTGCGATCGTTTTACCGTGTATTGTTCCAAGCGACGAGCGATAGAGTCAGCCATAGCAAATCTCACTTTCCTGAAATCTGCTATAATATAGCTTAATTTTGTGGCTAATTTCAGGGGCAGCGAGCCAATATTTTATCCTTAATTAAACCTTTTTTAACAGCCGGAAGTAAGCGCACATAATATAAATTGTCTCAAAAAGGTTGCAAATTTTCCGTCTGCAAAACCTACTTGTTCAATATTTTACAGCATATTTAATGTAGATTTAGATTGCGATCGACCAGGTTTAGAGCAACAGAATCAGTTTCAATCCTAGAACTGTAAATAAACCCCGTGAGAGCGCGGTATAATTCATAAACCTGGAATATTCTGTATGATGCAGAAACAGAACCAAGCATTCAACTAAAACAGGCAAATGCTGCTTAATTTCAAAAATATTTGGAGCTTTATTTCGAGAAAATTTTTACTTAGACGCAAAAAATATTCAATAAGATTTGCGAAAGAAAGCCTCAAGATAAGTTAGGATCGCGAATTAAATAACTTACAATTTTAATTGTTATTGTGGGATGGGCGTCCCGCCCGTCCTTAAAAGACGGGCAGGACGCCCATCCCACTTTCTAGAGTGGAAGTTATTTAATTCTCATTCCTTAGCAGCAATTTACTCTCAGCGCTCTCTAAAGAATGGAATGTCTGGAGTGCCACAAGGAGAGTCGGGGATAGAAGCTTTGGATCAAAAGTAGTGATACAGATATATTGTATGCGAACATCGGTATGGACAGGGAAATGCCTTGTCCGGCGCGGGGACGATCGCACGGAAATGCCGTGTCTCTACGGTTCGCTTTGACTTTTAATAATTTGGTATAAGATGAAAGATTGTAGAACCGATATCGCGTCTTCCTTGTGTAAGTTGTGTTTAAGTACAAAATGGTTTATAATACTTACCAGCGGTAAGAACTAGCTCCAAGTATTAACTGGGTTTTTCAACCTAAACTAATGTTATGTCCACTCTTTCTCTCAAGCACTTAGTGGCAAAACTTTCAAAAAAAGCAACGCTGCAAACTGTACTCATAGTTCCCTTTGTCTTGCAAGTATTTGCAGCGGTGGGTATTGTGGGATATTTATCATTTAGGAACTCTCAAAGAGCAGTGAATGACCTTGCGGCTCAATTGATGGGAGAGGTAAGTAATCGCATTGAGCAAAATTTGAGAACTTATCTGCAAACTCCGCACCAAATCAATCAAAGCAAGCTGGATGCGGTGAAACTGGGTTTTGTAAACATGAAAGACTTGTCAGCTTGGGAAAAGTATCTGTGGCGACAAGTGCAATTATATCCTTATATCAATTTTACGTCGATCGCTAATCAAGATGGAGAATATCGCACTGGCGAAAAGATGTCTAATGGCACTTTATTGATTAACGCATCGGGGCCTTCTACAAATTTTAATTTTTATTCTTACAATACTAATGATACGGGCGATCGCACGACAGTAGCCGCCTCCGTTAAAAAATTCGACATCCGACAGCACCCTTCCTACGCCTATGCGGCTCTAGAAGCCAAACCAACTTGGAGTTCAGTTTATATATCCTTCCTAGAACCCACCTTACTCCTCAGCGCGCTGCAACCAGTTTACAACAGCCAGAAACAGCTAGAAGGAGTATTAATTGCTGCTTTGCGTCTCGACAGTATCGGTCAATTTTTAAACAGCCTCAAAATAGGTAAATCTGGTCAAACTTTTATTATCGAAAGAAACGGCACGCTGCTGGCAACTTCCACAGCCGAAAAACCTTTCCGCACCCAAAACGGTCAAAAAGAACTGTTTAAAGTTACAGAAAGCAGCGACGCAGTAACGCAAACTACAGCTAAATATTTAGAAAGTCACTTTCAAAACTTGCACCAAATTACAAAATCGCAGCAAATAAATGTTGAAATCAACGGCCAGCAGAAATTTTTAAAAGTCCTGCCATTTCAAGACGACAAGGGTTTAGATTTGCTGATTGTCGTTGTCGTTCCCGAAGCCGACTTTATGGAACAAATTCATGCGGGCAACCGAACTACAGTGTTGCTATGTCTGGCAGCTTTGGGCATGGCAAGTGTGTTAGGAATTCTCACTTCTCGCTGGATTATCAAACCTCTTATAAAATTAAAAAATGCAGCAATAGCTTTATCTGAAGGACAATTTGACCAAACTGTCAAGCTCGATCGCTCCGACGAATTGGGCGTACTTGCCGCTGCTTTTAACAGCATGGCACAACAACTGCAAGCATCTTTTACTGCCTTAGAAACTAAAAATACCGAATTGCAGCGACTCGACAAACTGAAAGACGAATTTTTAGCCAATACTTCCCACGAACTCCGCACTCCGCTCAACGGCATTATTGGTATTGCAGAATCTTTAATAGACGGTGCTACCGGACAACTGCCAGAACCAACAAATTTTAACTTAGCTTTAATTTCATCATCGGGCAAAAGATTGTCTTCTTTAATTAACGATCTTCTGGACTTTTCTCAGCTAAAACACAAAACGATAGAACTGCAAATTAAGTCAGTCGGTATTCGAGAAATAGTCTCTGTAATTCTCACTTTGTCTCAGCCATTAGTAGGCAAAAAAAACTTGCAGTTGATTAACTCAGTCGCTCCTGAATTGCCGCCAATAGCAGCAGACGAGAATCGCTTGCAGCAAATACTTTACAACTTAATAGGCAATGCAATTAAATTTACCGAAAGCGGCAGAGTTGAAATTTCAGCAGAATTGGTAACGGGCAACGCACAATCACTGCCTAATTCCCAATTAGCGATTAGTGTATCTGACACCGGTATTGGCATCCCCGAAGATAAATTAGAACGAATTTTTGAATCCTTTGAACAAGCTGACGGTTCCACTGCTAGAGAATATGGCGGCACGGGTTTAGGGTTAACTGTTGCCAAGCAATTAGTGGAATTGCACGGAGGTAAAATTTCGGTATCTTCAACTGTAGGCGTCGGTTCCCAGTTCACCTTTACTTTGCCCGTATCTGAGAGTCAACCGGAATTTAGCAGCATACAGCCGCGTTTAACCGAGGGTTCTCCCATTTTTATCACTCCTGAACTAGCCCGCCAATCCTCTATAATAAATTCTCAGGTATCAGACAATAGCGAGTCGCTAGAAAGTGAAAAATTAAAAATTTTGGTAGTTGATGATGAGCCGATTAATATTCATGTCATCATCAACAGTCTTTCTCTAGCCAACTACGAAATTACTCAAGCGAGCAACGGCTTAGAAGCTTTAAATCTGATTGAATCAGGATTTAAGCCGGACTTAATTTTACTCGATGTAATGATGCCGCAGATGACGGGTTATGAAGTATGTCGAGAAGTCCGCAAAAAATACTCGCCTTTAGAAATGCCGATTCTGATGCTGACGGCAAAAAATCTAACTACTGACTTGGTAGAAGCTTTTAACTTAGAAGCCAATGATTATGTAACTAAACCTTTTATAAAAAAGGAATTGTTGGCGAGAATTAATACGCAAATTCGCCTAGCAAAACTGAATGCAGCCTACGGCAGGTTTGTGCCGCACGATTTTCTAAACTTGCTGGAAAAGCCGAGTATTATTGAAGTAAAATTAGGCGAACATCAGGAAAGAGATATGACAGTGCTGTTTGCTGATATTCGCTCGTTTACTGCGCTTTCCGAAAATATGACACCGGATGAAAATTTTACATTTATTAATACTTACTTGGGAAGGGTTAGCCCTGCAATTAGGAAAAATAACGGGTTTATTGACAAATACATTGGGGATGCAGTCATGGCACTGTTTCCTACATCCCCTGAAGATGGTGTGCGAGCAGCAATTGATATGCAGAAAGAAGTAAATCTCTATAACCAGCAGCGAGAAAAAAATGGCTTGTTTCCGATCGCGATCGGCGTCGGTTTGCACGCGGGCAATTTGATGTTGGGTACCATCGGCGAACGAGAACGGATGGAAAGTACGGTGATTGCTGATGCGGTGAATCTCGCGTCTCGTTTGGAAGGATTGACTAAGGTTTACGGCGCGGGCATTCTAGTTAGCGGTGCAATTATCGATCGCCTAGACGATCCAGAAAAATATAAGTACAGATTTGTCGATCGAGTAACGGTGAAAGGAAAGACAAATGCTGTGTCGGTGTTTGAAATTTACGATACAGAAACAGAGGAAAGCATTGTACTCAAGCAGCAAACTGCGGAGATTTTTCAAGAAGCTCTAAATTTTTACTACGCTCAAAAATTTGTTGCCGCCCAAAAAGTATTTCAAAACATTTTACAAATTAATCCAGACGATCGCGTAGCCATGCTGTATTTCAAACGCTCTCGCAAGTATCGAATGTACGGAGCCCCGGAGGGGTGGTGTGGGGTGGAAACTTCGACGGAAAAATAGGGCGCACACTGCACGCCCTACTCTCTTTAAAAGATGGTTGCACAAACTTTAAAATATAGTTGTACAGACACCCAATTTATTCCAAGTTTTAGGGCCGACAATGCCATCAGCAACGATTTTTTGTTGCTTTTGAAAATTGATGACTGCTTGTTCGGTTTTCGGGCCGAATCCTCCATCAGTATTTAAAGAAAATCCGCTGGCATTCAAGAGTCGCTGAAGGTAGCGAACGTCCTCATTTTGGGTGACGCCATCGTTACGTTTGAGTAGGGGAAAATAACGGCAGGAAGGTAATTCAGTGCGAATTGCGTTTGTTGTTTGCATGGTTTGATTCTCCATTGGTTGTTTGCAAGTTGTTTAAAAGCAGAGAAGTGCGGAAATGATGTTAATTAACAGTCCTGGATGCACTTGTGACGGGCAGAAACGGGGTTTTGGCTTCGCTAAACCACCAGATTGTTGAGCGTTTCTGGGGGCTGAAAGGAAGTATTGCTGTGAAAAAACCCAGTTTCTTGCTACCCCTGCGCCTAGGATTAGTTAACTTGGATTTAACATCCGGGTTCACCTGTATAACAAGCGCCTAATAGACTCCAAGTTTGAGGGCCGACAATGCCATCAACAGCAATCTGATTTTCCTTTTGAAATCTGATGACTGCTTGTTCGGTTTTTGGGCCGAAGAATCCATCAGTTGCGACGGGATATCCGTTTTCAACTAAGGATTGTTGGAGATAGCGGACGTTTTGATTGGCAGTGGTGCTATTATTTCGTTTCAGTGTGGGCAGTGAAGAGCAAAGGGGCAATTGAGCGTAAATAGAATTTGTGGTTTGCATTGTTTGATTGGGGATTAGTGGTTTGCAAGTTGTTTGAACTTGCTATTCCCCAGTTGTAGCTGTGGGGGGAAGTGCTTTAACAGTCGCTTTTTATAGTGACGCTTATTTGGGGTAGCTCAAATGAGTGACAGCCCGCTATCAAATCCCTTTTGTATAAAATAATTGTCAAAGGCAAACAGCAGCGAATTTCCATTTTTTATCAACTTTTAGCATCTTTGCCGGAAGTCCCACACCATACCTGTAGGGCTGTTAGTGCCGGGATGGATAGGCTGATTGACGTAGGGAAAGCGAGGCAATCAATCCTGTCACGGTGTAATCGCTCCACTCTTATATAAGCTAAGTAATAGTTTTTTATATAGAAGATGCAAAAATACTGTATTTAATGCTAGTTAACCATGTGAACGAAAAGGGCGAGCGAGAAAATTGCTCTGGGGTTGCGACTTTAACTTAGAAGTGATATCGTAGTATCGGTAGATAGTAGATTTCCGGCTGTCAAACAACTTGAGAATTGAATCAATGACAATTTCTGTAACTGTCGGGTTAAAGTCGGAAATAAACTCGTCGGCGTTGAGATTTTCTCTAAAAAATTCCTTAGCTCGATCGCACTGATAGCGCATTTCGTCAAAGCCAACAATTTTTACCACAAACGTTGTCAGGGGCGAACTCTCCAAATCGGTATTAGAAGTGCTTTTAGCCCGCCCATTTTCTAATAAATTCAATACTTCCGCTTCTAAACTAATTTTAGGTTTATAAGGTTTCTCTATTTCTGGAAAAAAGCTTTCCAGGCGCACGCAGTTAGGAACTTGAGCCGGAATTCCTCCCATCATCATCGCCAGAGAAACCTCAATCCCCAAATCCGAAGAAAGAGCTTCTAGCAGGGCTAGGGCAGCCAGTTTGCACCCCAAATAAAGCTTCGCAATTTCGAGATTGTACTTAGCAGTAGTTTCCCAGCGCTGATAGGTGCGATCGTCTGGATATCCCTCAAACTGTCGGAAAATTATTTCTGGCTTGAGATAATTCAGAAAACCTTCCATCTTCACCAAAGCAACTCGGTAGTCGCGAACCGTGTAAAAACCCCAGCATATGAGATTGTGATTGGTTTCCGGCAGTAAATTCCAGGTATTTGCCAAAAAATGGGCTGAACTATGGTGAGCAAAACTCATCACATCCCGGTTAGAGATTCGCACAGCTTTTTTGACCGTTTCCCGCATTTCCTCGTCCGTTAAACTGAGGTTAAACAGGCTATTTATTGCTTGCAAGCGCTCATAAAGACGCTGGCTTACCGTTACTCCCGCATCGGCGGCACGAAACGGAATTGTTGCTTCAATGCAGCCGGCAATTTGAAGCAATTGCTCGCGTTTGAGAAATGGTTCTAGAGCTTTTGCTGCTACGACAGCGCTGAGAAATTCGTTTTGTCCAGCCAAAGGATTGAGGACTTCGCCCGGTACAAAATTGAATACCAGCATTACCATCTCGAAGGTAGCATCCGCAGGCAGTTCAGATTTATCCCGAATTTGTAGGTGTTGGTTAACCTCTTTTGCAACAGGAGTGATGTAGTAGCTGACGTTAAAGTTAATGCTGCGATCGACTTGTAGGTAGACGGTATCGTGAAATAAAGCTGCCAAAACCTCGATCGCATCTTCATCTCCCCCCACCTCAAAAATATGTTCGGGAGTGTGAAAAAACCGCCATGGCCCCATCATCGGCTGAACAATCAGTTCGGCAATCCGAGCGAGTTCACTTGGTTCGACTTTTGCTTCCAGGCGATCGATCGCCCAAATCAGCCTGTCTAAGCACTGTAAGTAGGCTTGTTTGCTATCCATCACAGTCTTTCCCAATAACATTACTGTCAGTCGATTTTAGATTTTAGATTTTAGATTTTCTCGACAGATGAATCTGGAAGCTGGAACCTTAGTCTAAAATTGTTAGATATCCACGACTGGAGTCCACGGCTTGTATCCGTTTTTGGGCGGGTCACGTCAGCCACCCGGCTGTTAGTTTGATTTTATCCTAGATGCGCCCCGGCTGTTTTTATTTGGGATTTATGAGATTTTGGTGGAATAATTTAGCTGCAATTTAGGAAGGAAATACTAACTAAAACTCAACTTAATTTCCGGTAGCTGACCTCCCCTGTTTTCCTAGTCTAATCAGCACAAAGTATGACAAGTAAATTACATAGATAGCTAAACCAATCATCCCCAACAATCCCAAAAATTGAGGGGTTGTATTAGGGTGAAACATTTGTTTGTAGAGCCAAGGTGGGTCTAACCAAATGCGGCAAAAAGGTTCGTCAATTACCTCAATTTGCGATTTAAAAGCACAGCTTAAGAAGGGAAGTTGAGCTAGAGCGCCCAAACCGCTGTAAACAGTAATCGCCCACCGCCAAGCTGTAAAAGCCAGTTTCAGGGGCGACTGCGGTCGATCGGCAATTTCTTCGTTTAAATCCTCCCAAAACCACAGACTAGCAGGAATTAATGCCCTCCCAATCACCGACGATACAAAGCTCACAGGCAGCGCAGCCATCATCAGGTAAAGTGTAATTGCCAGCAAACTCGCCACCCGCCAATAAATAATCGACAAACGGACGATCGCCTCAGCTTTTGCCACAACAGCCCAAATCAGCACTACCAGCGGGATCGAAATTGTTAATAACACAGACAACCGGTAATCCATCCACACTAGCGGTTGAAACCAAGGCCCGGTGGCTGCCAATAAAAGACTCAACATCTTTGGGAAAATATACTCACTTATTTGTCACAAATTTTACTACAAAAATGCTAAAAAATCAGCAACCAGAACACGGTCTTAATGTTTTAGTTACTGCTACATTTTCTAAGGTACTTGGCGCGCTTTGAAAGGTACTTGAGACACGATAGACGGCAATACGCTTGAGTTAAAACTGTTTATTCTTGAGATATCTCCTTCCCATCCTCGCCCCTTTTGGGGGACGCAAGAGCAAATTCTTGTCCCCCTTGGGGGGCGAGGGGGAAGCTGGCGGATTTGAACCGTATTGGGATAGAGGGCAAATCTCACCATTATTTCAAGGCTCAACCCCTAAAATAAAATTCTCCCGCGCCAAAAGTTAGATTTCGGCGCGGGAGGTTCGGCATAGAGCTAAATGGCTCGTTTATTCCTCGTAGATGCGGCACTCAGCAGCGTCAGGATTGTCGTCGCAAAATTTTTCAAAAGAATTCTTAGGTTTGACTTGCTTTTGGTGGGAAGCTTCTGCTTGCAGTTCTTCAACTGCGTCCCACGCCGCCGCGCATTCCCCGGAAGTTGCGCCCTTGAGGTCACAGACGGTACGAGCGCTTTCTAGTTCTTCTTCAATTTTCTCTTGGATGTTGACGGAGGGTGTTGTTGTCATAAAACTTGTTGGTAGGAAAGTGTAGGAGAATATGGTTGTCCCCGACCTATTTCTAGGTAATGTTAGCACGCGCCTTTGTTTAGTGAGCTTGTTCGGCTAACGGCACGTCCTTAACCCAAATAAAGATGTTTAACCGTTAACGACAGAGCAAGGGAGTAGCTAAGCAGTCGCTTGGTGTCATAACTCAAAAAACGTAGACTTCTAAAGTATACGGCGGGTCAACAGTGGTTTAAGTCTTAGGCTCGAAGCGAGCGTGTCTTTAGACCTGGGCCGTTGACCTTATTAAGTAAGAAAGGTTTTCTTTTTGGATGTTAGTTTGGGTGGGATTTGCTGTTTCGGTCTGGCGACTCCAGCTAATAATAGCTTGAGATGCGCTGCTGTTGCAGCAGCCCAGAGAGAAACCATCCATAAGTACGATCGCAGCAGCCGTCTCTACTTCCTGCTTTTCTCTACCCCGTGGGCGGGGGAAGAGTCCCCAGGCATCAATGTAGGTCGAGCTGACCTTACTTTTGATGAAAACATTACACGAGGTTGGTGTGTCAAACTGTATTGAGCTTTATCTTTTAAGATTTAGCTGAATACGGCATTTTACACTAAACAGATTAATGGGACACTCATGTTAACTTATGTTAACACAAGAACGGCAATCGATGGGGAATCGATCGCCCAAGAATAGCGTCCCCCCAGTGGCCAGTTCCGGTTAGCCTAATGTATAGAGATAGTTTTATAGAGAAATTTGCCTTATGTACACCCAAAACCAAATGCAATGGGTCAGCGCTTTATCAACCCGTCCCTCTTTGGAATCAGCGCTCAAAGAAGTTATAGAACAAGCCGATCGCGACCTAGAAGGCCCGGCCGATTTAGGGCTGATATTTATCTCGTCTGCCTTTGCCAGCGAGTATTCTCGGCTGATGCCTTTACTCCGAGAACTGCTGCCAGTGCCCGCGATCCTGGGCTGCGGCGGGGGAGGAGTCATCGGCACGAACCGGGGCGGCCTCACCGAAGAAGTTGAGGGAGCTCCGGCAGTCAGCCTGAGTCTGGCGCGCTTGCCGGGAGTGAATGTCAGAACTTTTCACGTCGGTGCAGAAGAACTGCCGGACTTAGACAGTCCCCCGGATACTTGGGTGGATCTCTTGGGCGTGCCGGCCCAGGAAGAACCGCAGTTCATCATCTTGGCCGACCCCTTTTCCGCAAAAATTAACGATTTGCTGCAAGGGCTAGATTATGCCTATCCGGGTGCGGCGAAGGTAGGGGGGCTCGCCGGCGGGGACGGTGCGGGCAGGGGCGCGGCGCTGTTTTGCGACTATCAGCTTTACCGAGAAGGGACGGTTGGGGTAGCTTTGAGCGGCAATATAGTTTTGGAAACGATCGTAGCTCAAGGCTGCAGACCGATCGGGCATCCTTATCGGGTGACGGAAGGAGAGCGGAATATTTTGCTGAAACTCGAAGAACAAACCGACGATACGGGCAGCGGGGGCATCGAGCGATCGCCCTTAGAGGCCTTGCGAGAGTTAGTTCAAACTTTGAGCGAAGAAGACCGAGAATTAGCTCAGCACTCGTTATTTGTAGGCGTAGTTAGCGATGAATTCAAGCTGACATTAGAGCCGGGAGATTTTTTAATCCGCAATCTGTTGGGAGTAGATCCGAAAGTGGGGGCAATTGCGATCGGCGATCGAGTCCGTCCCGGACAGCGCATCCAATTTCACCTGCGCGACGCGCGCACCTCTGCAGAAGACCTAGAGATGCTGCTCGATCGCTATCAGCGGGCCGCCGAGTACAGTGGTACATCTAGCGCCGGCGCCTTAATGTTCTCTTGTCTGGGCCGCGGTGAAGGGCTTTACGGCCAGTCGAACTTTGACTCCCGACTCTTCAGCCGATACCTCAAAAACATCCCCCTGAGCGGCTTTTTCTGCAACGGCGAAATCGGCCCCGTCGGCGGTAGCACATTTCTGCACGGCTACACCTCGGTATTTGGGATTTGTCGCCAAAATTCATAATTTGTGAACTGTTGACGGTTGACTGATGACTGATGACTGTTAACTGATGACAATCTAAAATCTAAAATCTAAAATCTAAAATCTAAAATCGCCTGATGACCAATAAATAAAAGCGGCAGTCGCCTACCGCTTTTAGCTGTAACTAGATGTCTGGAAACCTTAGAAATTAAAGGTAGTACGGAGGAGTCCGACCCAGATATCGTCGTTTCTGTTGTTGTGTTCGGGATTCAGAATCACGTAAACGCCCGGTGTCACTGAGATAAAGTCATTGACTTGGAAGCGATAGAAACCCTCTAGGTGATAAGAGGTGTTGCGGTTTCTGGCGACATCACTCTCAGTAACTTTTGGCGGTACACCGAAGACAAAACCGAGGAGGTTGCCTTGCCGGCCAAAATCTGCTAGGGCCAAAGTGATAGCACCATTCTGGATGGTAGCGTCATTGTTGCCACCCCGCAGTTGTTCGGCCTTGGTATAACCGTACCAACCGCCAATCTGAAAGCGACTGCTGGGTTTGAAGTTAACTTGCACGCCAAAGTTATCGGATGCGGTGGGTGCTTGACCGAAGGGCTGCTCCGCCAAAGAACTGCCGGTGCCGCCCATGAGGCCAACATCGCCTGCGCGATTGTATTTCCGGGTGTAAGTCAGGCCCAAATCAAACGGTTTGCTAAAAAAGCCTATCTGACCCAAAGCGCTGAAAGAACCGTTGAAAACGCCCCTGCCGTTTGCGGGGTTAGGAGCATCGCTGTCGCCGGCCAGATAGCCTGCGGTAGCTTGGAAGTTGCCGAAGTTGTAAGTCATACTTGCGCTAGCTCCCTGCGGCCCGCGGAATACGGCCGGGTTACCACGAGATCCAAATCTGGAAATTGAAGTTGTACCTGTAGACTTAAAGGGACTAGCTGTGTTTGCAATTTCATCCAGGTCAAGTCCTTGAGGACCGACAATGAATGTAGCGTTACCCATCGGGAAACTATAGTACATCTCCTCAAGTATGAAATTGCTACTCTCACCCCCCTCAATGCTTAGGCGAGCCATGTTGGTACCGGTAGCCGTGGCTCTGTCGTAGCGGGCGATGTTGCCTGCTTGCAAGCGGGTTCTGAGCAAGTCTCGACCGGTGAAGCTTGTCAATAAGTTCAACCGCACCCGGTAGCCTAGGGTGGTGACAGTTTTGTCGTCCTCAAGGCTCAAACCATCTCCGGTGAAGGTGTCGCTGACTGCAAAAACGGCTTCTCCAGCCAGTTTGGTGGTGGTGGAGAATTGGTTGGCTTCGAGTTCTGCGGTGCGAGCTTCTAGGCCATCTACTCGTCCCCGCAGGGTAGCCAGTTCGGCTGCAAATTCTTCTTGCAGGCGTTGCAGGATGGCTAAGTCGTCTCGGGTAACCAAGTTACCTGTTGACCCAATTAGTTTGGTTATGTTGTCTAAGCAAGCGTTGACGCCGGCTGCAAATTCGTAGCGAGTCAGGGCGCGGTTGCCGCGGTAGGTGCCGTCGGGATAGCCTACGATACAACTGTAGCGTTCGACTAGGGATTGCAGGGCTTGGAATGCCCAATCTGTCGGCCGCACGTCGGAGAGCTGAGTGACTGATGTCACCTGGGACATGGTTCCCGACGGTTGGGCCGGCAGTGCTTGGGGAGCAACAGGGACGATGGGGCCGCCCATTCCGGCGGCTGGTGTCTGAGCAATTTCTACCTTAGTAGCTGGAGTAGTAGCTGGGGTGCTGGCGACTGCTGGCACTTCAATTTTCCCAGCAACTTCTGTCTGGCTGATTTGCTCTGCCAAGTCTGATGCTTGGGGCGAGGGTTCGGCAGTGCCTGCTGCTGCTAGGGGTTCAGTCGCTGCTGCGCTGGCCGGAGCGATTGGGGCTGCTAACTCGATGTCGCTCCCTGTTGTTTGCAGTGCTGTTTGCAGTGCTGCGGCGCTGGTTTCTGGTTCGATTGAGGCGATTTTTTCAGCGTCTGCTTCCTTAACGACCGGGGTTGGGGCCGCTTCGAGGCTGCTGTTTAAAGCCAGGTTTTCTGGGGCAGCAGGGGCTGCTGCAACTGGTTCTGCAACTATTTCTCCAACTATTTCTGCAATTTTTGACTCAGATGACTGAGCTTTAGCTAGTTGGTTGGCTTCAGGGGTTGCGGTCGCTTCTGCGGCGATCGCAGTGGCACTCATGACTGATGATAGCCCCAGAATTGCCGGGGATACTAGCAGTAAATTCCAAAAAGTTCTGTTCATTTTCCTCACACCTTCACACTCTATTCAACTCGACGAGCAGCAATTCCCAACTGCTAATTTTTGTGGTTGCTTGCCTGTTGACAATAACTGCCAAAATAGAACCTATCCATAACTGTTGATTCACCGTTGATTCACAGTAGGCGTGTCTACTTCTGCTTGAACGTAGGGGCCTAGCCCTTATACCCCCAGGCATCAATTCAGGTCAAGCCCACATTACTTTACGGTTGATTATACCATCACCTGTTAATTTCATCTCTCGATCGCCAGATTTGCTTGAGTTGCTCCCAGGGCGATCGATAACTGGTTCTACGGGTTCAACCACAATCTGCCTGTAACTGACAACTGCCCAGAGTCCTCGGTTACGCCCGACTTAACAGACAGTTATAGGTAGGATTGTGGCTGCTTGTCGCATCCCTTATACAGCTTTATATCCTATAATGTCAAGGTTTTTAACCTAAGTTTAAACCTCGCGACCCGGCAGGGGCTATTTTCCCGCCATGAGTGGGGAACTGAGACTTAAAGGCTGGTAGATTGACCCGATCCAAACCAAGGTTCAGGCTTGACCAATTTTGGTTTTTTGAGGCCCGCTGCCGTCGGGACTTGCCAGGACGATCGCCCTTTTTGAGACGGCTCGTCGGCGGGTTTAATTTCCCGCTACTTTAACACAACTTTTTTGTTGTTTGAGTACGACTGAACTGGTAGTGCTTGACAATTCCCGCATCCAGGATACCCGCCACGCGATCGATCCGTCCAGAAATAAAAAACCTGTATCCGATGAAACTTGCCGAACGTATTTATCTCGCGCAAGTCAATGCTTCAATTCTAAAATCTAAAATCTAAAATCGCGCAATCGATTGACCCGCTGTTGGCGCAGGGAAAGCTCACTTGCTTGACCGATCGACTATGCCCGAGATTCCTAGCGGTTTGAACGATGTTTTTGCCTAGGGACGATCGCAGGAGTTTAGTGCTAAGCTGGCTAAAATGCCAAACTCAAAAATTGAGCTGCTGTCAGAACAAAAAACCGAAACGCTGTGGGTGGGCAAGTTATACCATTTTCGATTTTCGATTTTCGATTAAAGAATTGGAAATAACTGATGACATACAAGTTGGAAACATCGGCATACAATTGCATTATTTTGGGTTACTGGTATTAGTAAAAAAGTGAGGTTTTATGGAAGATTTTGGTGTTATTATTGCTTGCTGCGACCAAGATTATTTGTTTGCAAAGGGTTGCTGTGCTAGCATCCGCTATTTCCTGGGAGATGTGCCGATTTGTCTGTTGATTGACGGTACGTTTTCCGTGAGTCCTCTAGAAAAAGCTTACGGAGTGCGCGTCATCAATCACGATAGCGTCTCTGAGCCACTTCTGAGAAAAAGAAGCTTTGGTTGGGGAAAAAGTCATATGATTCCCTTTTGGGAAAGTCCTTGGCAAAATTTTCTCGTGATGGATGCAGATACAATTGTTTGGGGAGATGTCCTCAAATTGGCTAATTTTAAAGACTTCGACTTTATTATTGACCAGCCTTGTAATGATTACTCGGATGCGGATATCACGGAATTTTTCTTTGACATTCCGGGAGTAGAAAAGTATTTTCCAGATTTTCGTTGGCAAGACTATCGCTCTCGCTATGTCTGTCCAGGCACATTCTTTGGGAAGCGAGGTGTTTTCAGCTTAGAGGAGTATAGAAAGATTCTGGATTTTAATGATGAACATCCAGAGATATTTAAGTATGGAGACATGGGCTTTTTTAACCTGATGGTTTTCCGGGGGGCACAAGAAAATCGACTGCGGGTGCAGAATGTGGATATGCAGTTGTTGGTGCCGGATTTTGACCAGGATTTGCTGAGGAAGCAGTTTCCGGTTGAGTCAAGCGGGCCTGCGGGCGATCGCACTCAGGCGACGGTGATTCACTGGTGCGGGCCGAAGCCGACTTTATCTACTGGGAAAGTTTACTCGGAACCGATGAATTTTTGCCGCCGCAAGTGTCAGGAAGATGTTTGGAACCGCACGGGTTTGGCTGCCGAGATGTCGCTGCAACTTGAGGATTTACAGCGATCGATCTACGTGTATAAGAATAAGTTTAAGAAGAAGTTTCGGCAGTTGGCGGGCAAGTAAGTAGGATTTTTTAACCGCAGATGTCAGCGGATGAACGGGGATGCACGCGGATTTGGGCTTACCCTTCGAGGGGTAAAGTTGGCCCGGCTGGGGGTAAAACTTGGCGGTGAACGCTTACTTTGTGGCTTTCCCGCTGAGTTTGCATTTCGACGGCGATCGCCTCAAATTCGACTTCCATGCAGCCGTAGGGAATCTCTAACTCGATACTTGCTCGCACATTTCCCAACCCGTTAGCTTTAAATTCGGTAATCCAGCGCGGCCCGTCGAGAATCAGGTAGGTTTGCCGATCGTACACCCAAACTTTCACATAAATCCGGGGCATTAATTCCGGGAGTTGCACTTGCACTTTTACAGCCTGGCCCGCGATGATTTCGGCCCGCGGCAATTCCAAAATGGGCATCGGTACTAACTCGTCTTCTGGCAAAACGTAGGGAGTTGGGGGAGTGTCTTCTGCGGCGGCTGTTCTGGTTTTTTGAGCAACTTGTTTCGGCTGCGGGGGCTCGTCAAAAACCACAAATTCTCTGGCTTCCGGGCTAGTAGATTTGGGATCGGAAATTGTTTCGCTGGTTTCGGGTTGCTGCTGGGTTGCGCTGCTTTCTTCCACAACGGCAATTTCGTCGCTGCTATTGGCGGCGGCTTTTGAAGTTGGTGACAGGGTGGTTGCTTTGAGCCAGTCAGGGGATTCGCTGTTGCTGGCGAGGGAACTCAGTCGCGACCAAAATCGACTTTCGACGTTTAAGGTTTGAAATGCCTGTTTTGTGGGTGCTGGCTGGGTTTCTGGGGCGGTTGTTTCTAATTCAGGGCTGTTTTCAGGTTTTTGGTCGATCGCTCCGATTTCGGCTGTTTGAGTGGGATTTGAGATGTCTGAGGCTTTGGTTTGTGGGTCGATCGACTCTGGGGCTGTTCGAGACGAATTGGAGATTTCCGACAGCAATTGCGATCGGCTGCTGTCGGGCAGTTTGTTACCGAATGCGGGCAAATCTAGACCGCCTGCACTTGGGGTGTGACGCGAAGCCAGTAGAGGGGGTAGGGCTTCAGCGGTTGGGACTTCAGCAGGGGAGGGAGGGTCTAAGGATTTTTCTACTAGCTTGAGGAAGGATATATTTTTGGCGCTTCCAGACGGTTTTGAGGCTGTTGGGGAGGGTTCGGCTTGATGCTTTTCTTCGATGAAATTGTCTTTAATTTCCTCTAGAAGGTGCTCTAAACGAGCTGTAATTGTGAATAGTTTGGTGGCTAGGGTGACGCCGCCGCTGCTGAGAATTGCTTCTCCTAAAATTAGGCGGCTTTTACACTCGGTTGGGATGTAGGTGACGCAGGCAAAGATGCAGGGGGGAACTTGTTCTGGCATCGGCTGCTGGATTTGGGCGAGAATTTTTGAGGTTTGGGGATCGCGCAGGTAAATTTGCAGTTGTGCTGAACCGATGAGTTGTTTGAGTTCTCTCGCTTCGGATTCGGGGATGAGAGTTGCTGTTTTTCTGCTTTGTTGGGGGGGTTGGGGAATGTCGATTTTGCCGGAAATGATTAAGGGGCGACCGAGTTGGGTGACGAAGGTTTCTCGATCGAGGAGGAGTTCGAGTTTGACGCCCGGTTTGGGTTGGGGGGTTTGGGGAATTGGGAATTGGTAGATTTTGTTCGGCTGCGGTGCTGAATCGGCTGCTGGGATTTGTGGTGCGGGACGATCGACCGCTGCTGCGATTTTTGGTGCTGCGCGATCGACCGCTGCTGCGATTTGTGGGGCTGGAGTGGAAGCAGCAGGTTCGGTTTGGTCGATCGGCGGTAGGGGTTCGGAGGTTTCCGATTCTGCGGGCAATACTTCCAACTGAACGCCGTACTGCCAAGGTTTTAGTGGTGTTGCTTTGGGATCAGGCAAGCAGGATAGTTCCCACAGTCCGGGTTTGAGCCTGGTGTAGGGAATGATCACGACTAATCCTTCGGGGTTGGTGCGGGCCGATCGGCTTTGGACTTTCCGCTGCGCCCCTTGGTCGAAGGAGGTATGGGTAACGCGAATTTCGATGTCGGTGTTGGGATGCTGAATGCGAGCAACCACGCGGTATTTACCTTCTAGAATTTCCACGTCGGAGGTTTCTAGGGGCAACCAGGCGCGATCGCCTTCTTTCTGTAGCAAAAATTCTAATTTTTTCATCTTTCTTTCCCCTTGAAGGCTCCCGCTTGATTCGTCACAGGTTGGTGGTGGTTTGTTGAGCGACAGCTACAGATATTAAATTACTTATGTTTTATAGCCTATCACCTGTGTCGGTCAAGAGGCCCACTTACCAAGGACTGCCGATTATGCTGAAAGCTGCCCAATAATACGGATGGGATAAATCTTTGCTGTCTAGTTTGGGGATGGACGGGGGCAAGGGAATGTCGCCTCGCGCACTTCGCAGTTGACCGCCTTCGATCGTCACTTTGCCTTCGATCGCAGCAATTTGTGCTTGCCGCATTGCTTCAGCTTTAATGATTGGAGGGTCGTTTGGCCTGCGAATTCTTAACTGCTGGTAAAACTCGGTCATCAGGGCGAGAGTCCCCGCATCGCTGACGTACCACAGACTGGCGAGGGCTGATTTTGCTCCTGATTGCAGCGCTAAACCTGCAAATCCGAGTTCTGCTTCTTTGTCTCCCAAGGCGGTTCTGCAGGCGCTTAATACTAACAGTTCGAGGGGCGGATTGTTCCATTTTAAATCTCTCATTTGATCTAGTCTAAGTTGGGTGTCCCAAAATTGAATGTAGGAGTTATTTGGGGTTCCGGGGCGGAATTCTGCGTGGGTGGCGAGGTGGATTATTCCGTATTTTTGTTGCAGTCGCTGGGATTGCAAGTTTACTAGGGTGAAGTCTTGGTTGAGAAAGGATTGACCGGGCCACTGTCGGGCGATCGCGCCTAGTTCTAATGGAACTGCTGGCAGCGGTTCTTTGTTCGCCGTTTCTGCGAAATCTGATGCTCCCATTGCTAGGACTTGCACGTTTCTGAGGTCGGTGTAATTGCTGTCTGTGAGTTTGAAAGCGGGGATGCGGGCTAGGCTGTATTTTTGGATCAGAAATTGCTTTCCGTCGTGCATTGCTGCTAAGGGTACGGTTCGCAAACCTGCGCCGACGCAAAATAGCAAGGTTTCAATTTTTGCTGTTTCCAAATCTGTTTCTAGGGGTGCAACTATCCATTTGTAGAGTTGTTGGGCTGGTTCTAGATAGGTGGTGGTGTTGAGTTTTACGGGGTTGGTGATTTCGCTACCTAATTCTTGGACTACTGAGAGCAGTTTCTCTTGTTTGGCTTCCGGGACGCTGCGGAGAATTGGCGGGCGATCGGGTAATATTAAGATTAATTCTAGTTGGTCGGTGCGCCCGATAGCGTAAATTAAAGCGGGTTTTTTCTTGGTTTGAACTGCTAAACGGGAGAGAGTTTTTGATATTGCTTCGGCCGTTTTCGCACGGCCTTTAAAGTCTTGTTCAAAGTATGTTTGATAGTCTTCTTCCCAGCTTTCTTCTATTCTGGTTACGGCTTCAGTGAGGTTTCCCCGATCGAGCAAATTTCTCATTTCTAGCCCGCCCGGCCCGCCCTGGCCTGTGTTTTGGGCAATTGTAGCGAGGTTCGCGGTACTCCAGCAGAAAAATATTGCTATCAAACAGTAAAAAATAGCTTTTTTAATTTTTTTCTGAGTCGTGTGTTTTTGGCGTTGCTGCTGGGATTGGTACTGCATAATTTGGGGCGGTTAATAGCGCCGTTGGCGGCAGCAGTTGGCAAAAGTTTGGATGTGGGTGAAAATTTTGACCGCAAGCATCCAGGATACCCGCCACGTGATTCACCCGTCCAGAAATAAAAAACCTGTATCCGATCGAGGATCCCCCGAATTTATCTCGCGCAAGTGAATGCTTCAATTCTAAAATCTAAAATCTAAAATCTAAAATCTAAAATTGATTGACTGTGCTGGCGATCGCGGCATTATTTTAGCATTCAACACCAACCGCAAATATCTACCGTAGGGTGTGGACAGCAGCGCCAACAGAGTCCCCGCGCCAAGAAATTCACCATTTATGTAAATTTTTGTACATTATGCAGAAGTTTTGCACAAACAGGACTTAGGCAAAAAGCCGCTTTATTCATGTAAGTCTTGTTTTTTACATAGCAGCCAGGCGCATTTAACAGGCATTACCTCTAGGGGCGTCTTTGACTTTTTGTGGCACATCCGCAGTTCTCAGGTTTAATCGGGTTTTGTCTTGGTGTTGAGTGAGGAATACCCTAAATCGAGCGACCCTATATTGAGTAATTTCAGTAGATATATTATGTGTATTTACTTGTTTTAAAAGAGTTCAGTCTTTGTGCGCCAACTTACTTAAAGCTCGACTGGTTAATTGTTTTGCCTCGGATATCTGCCAGGTTATTTCATACAATTTGTCTAGACTGCCTTTTGCCTAATATTTTGCCTGAAAAGCTCCTAGTCTTTTAACATCATTGGCGGCGGTTGCTAAGAGTTGAGCAATATAAATAACAATACTTAATTATTTAGAGAATTTTACCCTATGCGGTCGATCGCTCTTTCGTTCTTTTTTCTTGCTTCTCTGGCGACGATAACTAAAGCCTTCTTGCTTCTGCTATACATTGTGTGCGATCGAACCATATCAAGTGCGATCGCGATCCGATTGGGGGATGTGTCTTAGTATTTCTTCACATATCCTGATTTCGGTCTATGATATATGCCTTATGGCGTATTTGTGTTTAAAGCCCGTTACCGCGTACCGCTGATGAGTCAATCAACCAATTCACCGCTATCCCAACCAGTTTCTCGAAGAACCGCCCTCAAATTCCTCGGAGTCGGTGCCGCAGGCGGGCTGCTGGGCTACTCTCGGTTTTCCAAGCCAGAGCCCGCCGTTTTTGTGCAAGATTCTCTTGACTTGCCGCGAATGCTGAATCAGCGCAAAACCGTTGCAGTTGTCGGGGCAGGCTTGGCCGGGCTCGCCTGTGCTTACGAGCTATCCCAGCGGGGTTTCGCCGTAACATTGCTCGACAAATCGCCCCAACTCGGCGGCAAAATTGCTAGTTGGCCGATACAAGTCGGGAACGAAACTTTTATGATGGAACACGGTTTCCACGGTTTTTTTCCGCAATACTACAACCTCAAAAGTGTTGTCGAAGAACTAGAAATTACCGATAATTTTGTATCTTTAGAATCCTACGCCGTTGTGTTTAGAGACGGCAAATACAAACCCGAAGTTTTCCGTCCGAACCATTCAGCTTTTCCCTGGAATATAGTTGACTTGGGGATATCTTCTCCCAATCGGCTCAAGTGGGGAATCAATCTGACCAAACCTGCTCACTGGCAAGTATTTCGAGAAATAGGCGGTTTTCAAACTCAAAAAAGTTTCGCTCGCCTCGACAATATATCAGTAGCCGACTGGGTAAAAGGTGAATTTCCGCGCGGACTTTATGACTTGTATTTTCTGCCTTTCGCCAAGTCCAGCCTCAACGCTCCCGACGAATTGAGCGCGGGAGAATTAATGCAATTTTTCCACTTTTACTTTTTCGGAAATCCAGAGGGTTTAGCATTCAACGGTACGCGACAAGATATGGGCACGAGTTTGGTGCAGCCTATTGCCAGAGCCATTGAAAGTAAAGGCGGCAAAGTATTGACAGATGTCGCCGTCAGTGAAATTCGCTGGGAAAACGGCAAGATTGATTCTCTGAGTTATCAGTCGGGAGACGTGCAAAGTAAAATACCTTTTTGGGTGAAGCGAAACAGGTTGTTAACTGACAGCAACTCTACCGAATATTTCGGCGCTGGGGACAGCGTATTTGCCGCCGCACCGTCGGGCAAAGAAGCAATTTCTCTGAGCTGCACTCACCAAGGCTGCACAGTTCAGAAACAAAACGACGGTCAATTTCACTGTCCTTGTCACGGCGCAGTTTTTGATGCCGAAGGGCGAGTTTTGAGCGGGCCTGCTCAGCGGGATTTGCCTCGATTTAAGGTAGTCGATGAAAAAGCAGATGAGGTACAGTTAGCAGCAAAAGTTAACCAATCGCAGCCGCAAGATTTGGGAGAAACATTGAAGGCTGATTATTATGTTTTGGCGGCAGATGTTCCGGGGATGCAGCATTTGTTTAGTTTGGCCAGCGGTGAGGTAAATCCGCAGGTGCAGAGTCGGATAGAGAGTTTGAAAATAGCCGATCCGTTTGCGGTGGGCCGTTTTTGGTTCGATCGCGAATTTCCCTGGGAACACAGCAATTTCAGTTCGCTTTCCGGCTACAAACTGACTGACAGCATTACGCTTTACCACAAAATTCAGGATCAGTTCATAGAGTGGAATCAGAAAACTGGCGGTAGTGTAGTGGAACTGCACGCTTATTGTTACAAGGAGAAGGAATTTCCGAATCAGGAAGTTTTGCTGGCGACTTTTGAGCAAGAATTGTACGAAATTGTACCGGAATTAAAAGAGGCAAATATGCTGCACCGGGAATTGGTAAATCAAAAGAATTTCTCTGGATATCCGCCCGGTAGCTATGCGGAAAGACCAGAAACTTGCTGCGCTGTTCCGAATCTGTTGTTTGCGGGAGATTGGGTGAAAATGCCGTTTCCGTGCGGTTTGATGGAAAGGGCGGTTAGCAGCGGTTTGTTGGCAGCTAATGCTATTTTATCTCAGGAGGGTTTGCAGAGGCGATCGCTCTTGACGGTGAATCCCGAAGGCGTGTTAAAAATCTAAGGTTTGCAGTGGGGCGGGCTTTATAAATCGTCAATTATCGGCTGGTATCCTCGGTGAAACCCGCCCCCTGTCATACCATTTTAGATTTTAGATTTTAGATTTTAGATTTTAGATTTGAATAAATGGAAATCACTGATTCAATAAGGGTTTAGAGATTTCCTAAAGTTGCATTATTTTTTTAAAATGAGTTACCGTTTGCGGGGGTGGTTTCGCTGAGGGGAAAAGGCAGAGCTTGCCAACAAAAAAAATATCTGCGTTAAGCGGGGTGGATATGCGGTTAAAATATTATTGAATGAGTATAAAGCAATAATAAATGCTAAATAGTAACTGCAAAATTCGCAATAAATCTGTAACGTTTGATGCTTTTGCAACAGAATACGATTTCGCGGCCTCGTTGCAAAACCAGAACGATTTCTTTACTAACAACCTATCAGTCAGCAAAGGTGCAGTCTTAGATATTGGCTGCGGTTCGGGAATTCTTGCTTTTGAATTAGCCCAGTATTACGAGAATGTGGTCGCCATTGATTTGTCAGCAAAAATGCTAGATATAGCCCGTCAAAAACGCTCATCCCCCAATATCGAATACATCCAAATGGATGCCAGTCAATTAGCGCTCGATCGCCAATTTGATTTAATAGTTAGTTCTGCTACTTTTCACCACCTGCCAAACCTTCCCGCCGCCCTCCATGCAATTAAAAACTTGTTAAATCCGCACGGAAAAATCGTCTTTATAGATAATATATCGGAAGTCGAGACACCTGCTACAATAGGCTACATATTAGGTGCAGCGAGAGATTTTAATCCAGACTGTTCCACCTACGGATTTCGCAATGCTTTAAGATTATTAAAATTTCGATTGTCGCCCGGGTGGTTGAAGCATTTAGCTAGCGATAGGTATTTGTCAGAACGGAGATTTAGAAAAATTTACGGTCGTTGCTTTCCGGGCTGTTATTTTGTAAAATTGGGTTGTTTTATGGGCGTAATCTGGGAATATTTGTAATGCAAAACAACGCGATAAAATCGGTAGCTGGAAAAGGGGAAAAAACTCACATCCGCGAGTTGGGCATTAATCTCGATCGCTGGTATGCGATCGCCCGCAGCAGCGAGGTGCAAACTGGGCCCATCGCTGCTAAAATCTGGAATCGGGCGATCGTACTTTTCCGCGACAGTGCAGGCAAAATCAACGCTTTAGAAGATAGATGTCCGCACCGACAAGTTAAACTCAGCCACGGCCAAATTAAAGGCGATTTAATCGAATGCGCTTACCACGGATGGCGGCTAAATACAAGCGGAGAATGCGCCGAAGTCGATTATTTAGCAGAAAATCAAAAGCTACCTAACTGCAAAATTCGCTCCTATCCAGTCCAGGAACAAAACGGTTTTATCTGGCTGTTTGCCGGCGACGAAACCCAAGCCGATAAAATAGATTTATTGGATTTGCCAGAGTGGGAACATCTCAATTATATTGCCACAGTTTCAGTCATCGACTGTCAGGCACACTATTCATTTTTAATTGAAAACTTGATGGATATGTACCACGGACACTTGCACGATGATTGGCAAGCTTGGGCAAATCCAGTGTTAGATACTTTAGAAGAAAACGAGCATCAAGTAACTGCTCGCTATCAGGCACAAAGTTATTACAAAATAGATAAAATTTGGTCAATTTCCCAGTTATTTTTTAAATCTCTGCGCCGACTGCACCCGGAACCGCTGGCTGTGAGTTATGTTTACCCGCACTGGGTTTCAACTTTGGGGAGCGACTTTAAGATTTACTGCTTGGTTTGTCCGGTGAGCGAGACAGCAACTCGTGCTTATTTAATTCATTTTACCTCATTAAATGCGTTTTGGCGGCTGCACAAATTGCCTGTTTGGTTTCGCAAGTTTATCAAAGATAGTTGTTTCGGTGCTGCACAAAAGTTATTAGATGGTTTGGTGCGGCAGGATGTGTTGATGATTGAAGAAGAACAGCAGGCTTTTTTGCAGAATTCACAAAGAAAGAGTTATGAATTAAATCGGGCTTTAGCCAGCGTGCAAAAGTTGATGAGAAGTCAGGCAGAGAATGGGTAATTCAGCTTAGTTACCGATAAGTTTGTTTGCAGTATATGTAGGGTTCACAGTGCGTACCTTACCCCAATAATTGGCGCGTAATATCAGGTTCGGTTAAATAGATATAATTCCTGTAGGGGCGGGTTCACCAATAATAATTGCCTAAAATTGACAATCTCATAAACCCGCCCGGCCGGTTCTTATAAGCAATTAACCGAACTTGATATAAACAATTTTTTTGCCTTAGTTCTGTCGGGGTTACACTATAAGTCCAGAATATGAAGAACGCGATCGCGCAAACCAGTGATAGCTGGCTGAACGCACTAATTGAATCTCTAAAAAACCTCGCCGAAGCTGCGGCTTACCTGAGTGTGGCTTTAGAAGCAGAATCACCGGATTCTCAACTGCTGCGGGCGGAAATTCAAGACGTAATTGATGCAGGTTTGCTGGCGAACAATCTTTCAAAGCAAGCTAAAGTAAATCACGAGGCACTCGATAAAATGCTTTCGGAAAGTGGCGGTTCTGAACTTTACACTTCGATCGCGTTATTGGATGCGTTAGGATTTAGGCTAACAGTTACTTTAAAAGAAGATGAATTGGCGATCGGGGAATGAAACCGATCGCCAATCTGCGTTAATCTGCGTTAATCTGCCCCTATCTGCGGTCAAAAATTCCAAATCCCGCAGCACAAACCTTACTTTTTAGGCTGCTTCTGGTAAACGCTGACAACCTTATCCGCATAAGTAGCAGTGGCGCCACTTTTACAAGCTGCGGAGTCGCCTGTCATCCACCAGCAAGCGGCGCGGCGTACAGCGGTTAATTCATTGTTGCTGCTAGCTTTGTATTCGTCGCGCAGCAAATCGCCCACGATACAGGTAACAATTGATTTGGCTTTTGTCGCGTCAGCCTCAAATTGTTGCGGTGTTAAATCTTGTTTGGTACAGAATTTTGCCCAGCGGGAAATATTGTTCGGTAAAACTTGCCACTGACTGTACATTCCGTCATTTGCGGCTTGTGGCGGGGCGGCTTGTCGCAGCGCTTCTACAAGGGCGGAAACTTGGGCGTCGGTGACTGATTGCGCGGCTGCTGGAAGTGGTTGCAATCCGAGGCTAATTATCAGGCTGCCGAATAGTAGATTGGTTTGTGCGATCGATCTTAAGTTCATTCACAATGCCCTGTTTGATTTAAACTTTTGTTTCCTCAAATAAGGTTTACTATTTGGTCTATCGAATACCTCTGTCTTAAGTATGATTTATTTGCCCACTTAATGCACTGTCGATCGCACTTACGATAGAAATTGCTGATCGACTGCGATAAAATTATGGAAGTACAACCACGGAAATTCAATGAAAATGCCTACCAGCGATAGCTACCGCGAGTCCCTAATTGAATCTCTCAAAGATGCCGAACACGCTGGTGGTTTTATCGGGGCTATTTTGGAAGAAAAAGACCCTGAACCCGCACTCCTGAGAAATTCCATCAGAAAGGTAATTGAGGCTAAAATCAGGATGAATGCTCTTTCTGATTCAGCAAAAGAACATCACGAAAAACTCGACAAGATGCTGACTGAAAGCGGCGGTGCGGAAATTTACAGTTTGGTATAATTGCTCGAAGCATTAGGATTTAAACTAGAAATTACTGTCGCCGAGACTGAGTTGTCGGCTGACTCGAAATCAACGGATTTGGGGGAATCAGAATTATCCCCCGAACCAGCTAATTTCTAGCAGATTGTAGCCTTATTTCGATCGCAGTAAAGGTTAATCTAGATTATCGGTTGTGTGGGGGCGGGTTTATATAAATTGTTGGCGGGCCTCAAATATTATTTGTAAAACCCGCCCCTACAGGCCATCGTAGGGGCGGGTTTCACCAACCATTTATGTTAGAAACCTACCATCTCAAAAACCCGCCCCCACCACTGCGAAAAATCCGAAATTGGTAACATCATCGCAGTTCGATCGCCCTCACCCCTCCTTCACAAAATCAAACAATCGGTGAGCCATTTCTAGCTTGCTGCAAGGTGCGATTTCTACTTGCTTGCCGGCGGCATTAATTAATATTGCTTGATTGGTATTAGTCCCGAAACCCGCTCCTATTTTATCGATCGGGTTTGCGGCAATTACATCCAGTTTCTTCGATCGCAATTTCTCCAAAGCCGGCTTGACAAGATCCCCAGTTTGTGCTGCAAACCCGATTAATTTTTGGTGCGGCTGTTTCAAATTTCCCAACTCTGCCACAATATCCGCTACCGGTGCCAAAGGCAAACAATTCGGGAGCGATCGCTTCGGCAATTTCTCACTACTGTGCTCGGCCGGTCTCACATCCGCTACCGCCGCCGCCATCACCGTCAAATCCGCATCGTGAAAGCATTGCAGCATCGCCTGCCGCATTTCTTCTGCACTCGCAACTGCGATCGCCCGCACACCTGAGAGCGGCAATTCGCCAGTTATACTGTGTACCAGCGTCACTGTCGCGCCGCGGTGCAGTGCAGCTTGCGCCAAAGCTATACCCATTTTGCCGCTGGAAGGATTGCCGATAAACCGCACCGGATCGAGGTGTTCCCGCGTTCCTCCGGCGCTAATCAACACCCGAAGACCGGCTAAATCTCGATCGCCCTTCGCATACAACAGCGATTCAATATGAGGCAAAATCTCATAAGGTTCTGCCATGCGGCCGACACCCGCGCGATCGCACGCCAGCATTCCCGCCCCCGGATTCGCAGCATGATAGCGCCGATAACTCAACACTTCCCGCCAATTACCGGCAACCGTCGGCTGATCCCACATATCCGTATTCATCGCCGGTGCCAGCAAAATTGGGCAAGTAGAAGCTAAGACAGTATTAGTCAGCAAATTATCAGCAAAACCCCCCGCCAACTTAGCCAAAGTATTAGCTGTCAGGGGAGCAATCACAAAAACTTCCGCCCATTCTCCCAGTTGAATATGCAGGGGCCGCCCGTGACTTGCTTGCCAAAAATCTTTGTCAGTAAAAGCAGGATGGCGGCACAGAGTAGCAAAAGTCAAAGGCGTGACAAACTCCCCTGCCGCATCAGTAAGAATAGCTTTAACTTCAGCTCCAGCTTTCGCTAAAGTTGAAACTACTTCGCAAACTTTGTAAGCCGCAATCCCGCCGCTAACCCCGATTAAAATTCGTCTGCCCATCATAGGATTTTAGATTTTAGATTTTAGATTTTAGATTTTAAGAATTTTAGGATTGAAAAATTGAGGAATTGAATAATTGGCAGATTGGTTTTATCGTTCTGACTGCGAGTCCGAACGATCGAACCGTATGTTTTTTCTCATAAAAAAGAATCAAGAAAGAAATTAAGATAAAAACAGACTAAAATCCCTCACTCATCTGTTTAATCTGCAACAAAATATGCTGCTAACTTCTTCCTCAATTCCGTCGAAATTTTTAAGCTAGATTTTTCAGTCTATGCTTCGTCGTAGGCTTCCATATCCAGAAGGTGGAGATAAGGTTCAACCATCTCCGGCCGCTGAAAGGCAAGCGATCGCAACAAATGCCAATCATTCAATCCCTCAAAAGGATCTGTATAATCGTCAACTTCCAAACGGACAGCCAATTCTGCCACATCCTGAGAAGTAAGTACAGCAATATCGCGCGATGCTTTGGTTAAAGTTTTCATTTTTTTCCCCTGCCCGAGACTTCCGCCATACTATATACTAAACCTTTAATCAGATTTCGACACAGTTTCTACAACAAAACTTCGCATTACCTCTATAACTTCCGGCAGAATCTCGTGTCCCATGTTAAATTCTCGATACTGCACCGGAGCTCCCCAAGCCGTCAAATTCTCGCGCGATCGCACAGCAGCACTAACAGGCACAATAGTATCTTGAGTACCGTGTACGATTAAAACAGGTGGCAAAACACTCCCCGCAACTGGTGAAATCTGGTGTAAATAACCGCTCAGACAAATTAAACCAGCTAGGGGCAAAGTCAATCCCACATCTAGAGTCATCGCTCCGCCTTGAGAAAAGCCGCCTAAAATTGTGCGAGACAAAGGCACGCCAGTGCTGCTTTCCAAAGACAGCAAAAATTCCCTCAGCAATTGCCGGCTTTCTACCAATCCCTGAGCGTCTTTGGTTTGAAGGTTATACCACGCTTTGCCACTCATTACCTGGGGATGGGGAAAGGGGGCATCGGGAAACACAAACTGATAATCCGGCAAATTGAAAAAGGGTGCTAAGGAAGTCAAATCCCGAGCATTAGCACCCCATCCATGCAAAGCGACAATCAAAGCGACAGGCTTGCGATCCGTTGTGGGCGGTATGCTAATAGATTGTAAAGACATCGTAGTTAATAATTGGTAATCTGGCCTTGCTACAATTATAAATTGTTACGACGGGTAAAACCCCAGATATTTTTTTCGGCAATATTCCACTGGAAATTAGCACAGGTTTGCTAATAACTATAACAGTTGACTGTTGACAATTAACCGTTGACAGTTAACCGTTGAAAGTAGAGTGCGAAATCCGAAACTTTCCCAAGTAAAGTGCGGAAATTTTACGTTTTATAAACAGGAATTAGGGAGCATCTCATATTTGTAAAAACACTTCTTCTGGCTCCTTCCTTCTTCCTCCTTCCTTCTGCCCCCTGCCCCTGCCCCCTCCTGCCTCCTGTCTCCAATTTATAGCTGGGCTGCTTTCATTGAGATGCTCCCAGGAAGACTCCGCTAGAAGCGAGATTTGTTCCGCTAATTCCAATTGACAATTCCCGCATCCAGGATACAAGCCCCGGATTCATCCGTCCAGAAATAAAAAACCTGTATCCCATGAAACTTGCCACCCGAATTTATCTCGCGCAAATCAATCTAAAATCTAAAATCTAAAATCTAAAATCGATTGACACCTGCCGCAGGTGAAACCTTAGAAACAGATTGCTTAGACTGTTGCCGCACCGGCACCTCAATCCAGAATTCAGTTCCCTCTCCCGGAGCCGACACGCACCTGAGCGAACCTTGATGTTTTTCCACTATTTGATAGCAGATAGACAATCCCAAGCCAGTACCTTTGCCTACAGGCTTGGTAGTAAAAAACGGATCGAACAAACGTTTTTTGACATTCTCCGTCATGCCCGTTCCATTATCAGCAATTCGCACGCATACACAATGAGAACTTAAAAGTTCAGTGCGAATCCGAATAGTAGGTAAAAAGGCAGAATTCGAGGCGTTATTTTCGAGCCTTTTTTGATTTTCTGCATCAGATAAAACATCAATAGCATTGCTCAAAATATTCATAAATACCTGATTTAATTGTCCCGCCCAGCACTCCACTAATGGCAAATCTCCGTATTCTTTGATAAGTTTAATGCCCGGAAAACCAGGTTGGGGTTTCAGCCGACTATCCAAAATCATCAAGGTGCTGTCAATGCCTTGGTGAATGTTAACCGACTTCATTTGGGCTTCATCCAAGCGCGAAAAATTCCGCAGAGAAAGCACGATCTGGCCGATCCGTTCAGCTCCCATATTCATAGATTGTAGGATTTTAGGCAAGTCTTCACTGATAAACTCCAAATCAATATCTTTTAGTTTCGCTTGCACTTCGGGCGTTGGGTTCGGATATTGCTGCTGGTATATTTCCACAAGTTCCAGCAAGTCTCTAGTATATGCGCCTGTATGGATCAGGTTGCCAGAGATGAAGTTGACAGGATTGTTAATTTCGTGGGCAACTCCAGCCACCAACTGCCCCAGGCTGGACATTTTTTCAGTTTGGATTAGTTTAAATTGAGCTTCTTGCAAATTTTTTAGTGCTGTTTCTAGTTCAGCGGTGCGCTGTTTTAGTTGAATTGTACGATCGTACACTTGCTGTTCTACTTTTGCAGTACGTTCTAGAGACATCAACAGGTAAATCGTCAAGCTGCCAGTCATCAATAGCCCGATCGCCCCAATGGCCAGCGAACCCTGATGTGTCCTCAGACTGTTGTACCCCTTTCCAGGCAAAACTAGCAGCTTCCACTGGCGGTCTGCTACGTTAAATAGGCGAGTGCAAGCACTAGGATTTTGACAGATTTTTCCCCGCAAATTAGCTAACTCTGGCTTTTCGTGTTTTGGGTTATCTATCAACTGCTTAGCTTGTGAGTCGTAGCGCACCAGAAAGCGTTCTTTCTCTATAGCAGAGTTGTCATAGAGGTAAAAATTAATCTTGTCTAAATTTAGCGATTCTAAAGAGGAATCGACCATACTCGTGATCTGAAACAGACCCGCAATAACTCCCATGAGGTTTTGGCGGCCCTTGACCGAGTTATCAGCAGAAGTTGTGGGGCGGGGTACTGGCAGAAATACTTGCCATCCCGGTTGATTGTTGCTGACTAATCTAATCCGCCCGGAAGCAGCTATTTTCCCGGTATTCACCGATTTCTCTAAAGCTGTTTTGCGATCCGGGCTGGAGGCAACATCAAAACCGATCGCTTTGTTATCTTCTTCTAATGCTTCTCTGTAAATAATGGGAAAGTATTCCGATCGCACTTTTGCTTTGACCTGCTTTTTGTCAGGAGTTCGTTCGTAAATTTGAAATGCCGGAAAACCTTCGGCTCGAATTGTCCGTTCGTAAGCTGCTTTTTGGGCAGCAGGCACGCGCCGAATCCAGTTAACAGAATGTATAGCAGCATTTCGGGCAAGGGCAGGTTGAGCGAATTGCTTAAAATCTTCTCTGGTAACTTCAGTAGACGCCCTGTAGAATGCTTCCAGTGAGTACAGAACTTCTAAATTTTTGTTGATGCTTTGCTGCAAAGTCACATTCAGGCGATCGGCTTGCTGATCGAATTCAGCTTGCATTCGTTGGTTTTCCCCATGCCACACAACGGCTGCGGCTGCCAATGACAAACTCGTACCTGTGCAAAGAGTCAGCGCTGCAGGAATGTAGCGACGGTGCGACAGTAAACTTTCGGTCAGCGAATTAAACAAATTGCTCGCAAAATTCATATTTCCACACCTTCTGCCACCGAAGTGCTATTTTTTAAAGACTTGTAAAAGTCCTTGATAGCACGATCGACAGGGCAGAAACCAGATTGTCTAAAAACTTACGATCGCACAAATACGACTTAGCCTCAGAAACCCGGTTTCTACCAAAATATTGGTTTGGTAACGAAAAATCTGAGAAGAAACCGGGTTTCTTAGGAATAGTGCATCCACGACTGAGGAATTGAAACCAACTGTAACGAAGCGAGCTCAAATCTGGGCGTTCCCCAACTTCGTGTCCCGCAATAACCCAGGAACGAGAAAAATTATTTAAAATTTTGTAGGGCGGACACTCCTGGCCCGCCCTACAAAGCAAAGTTAAATTTGGAACAGCTTACAAAACAGTCCCTATTTCCTTCAAATAAACCCGTGTAAAGGGTTCATCATCCCCCAGAGTATACTGTTCGATCAATCCTTGGCGGCGAATAGAAATACTATTTCCTTCCCTCATCACAACAGTATCGTCATCAGTGCTTTCTCTGACCAACATCATCTCAGTTTCCCCCGGATTGTCCAGCACGACCATATTGCTGCCCCGATAAAACATTCCCTCAGCTTCCAAAATTTCTTCGGGATATTCAGCAATTAACAAATCGAGCTTGGGATTCCGCAGCAAACTTTGCAAGTTCAGATGGTAATTCTTATTCAAAACTTTTTCAGAACGGTTAACAAAAAGTCCACCGCGACAAACAGCACCGATTGTCCAATCGGGATGCTGCAACAGAATATGGTCGATGGTTTCTTGTATGTCATGTACCGAAATTCTGTTGAAAGTAATAATCGGAATTCTGGCTGATTTTCCAGATTCAAAGAAAGTTTCGATAATATGGGAAGGTACATCAACTCCTTCGCCGACAGCAGGGTTAAGGTGCATAAAAATTCCCGGCGCGGCATTGATCTCGATAATCCCAAAATTCCCGGTTTTCCAAGATTTGGCGAGAGTTTCTGTTACCACATCAATTCCCAAACAAGTTAACCGAAAATGTAGGGCGATATCTTGAGCCAAAACAATGTTATCCGGGTGAATAGTGCGGGTAGCGTCGATGCTGACGCCGCCTGCGGAAAGATTAGCGACTTTGCGTAGATACACCGTGCGATCGCGACTTAGCACACTATCTAATGACAGCCCTTGTTCTTCCAGATACATTTCCATCGCTTCGTCGGACTGAATTTTGCTCATCGCCGAAGTAGGCGTATCCAAACGTTCTGGTTTGCGGTTTTCACGGCGGATCAATTCGCGAATTGTTGAGTCGCCATCACCTGTTACCGAAGCGGGTCGGCGTTCAGTTGCCGAAACAAATTTGCCGTCAACGCACAGCAGCCTAAAATCCGATCCTTTGATGCTGTTTTCCACAATTACTCGCACCGGATCTGTTTCGGGAATGGCCTTAACTGCTCTTTTAAAAGCCGCCTGCAATTCCTCACCATCTCGGACATCTGCTGTGACGCCAATTCCTTTATGACCGACTACTGGTTTGATAGCAACTGGGTAGCCAATTTCTCTAGCAACTGCCAGAGCTCCGTTTTCTGTGGAGACGATATCGCCTTTGGGAACAGGAAATCCTAATGTAGCGAGAAAAGCTTTACAATCGTCTTTGCGCGTGGTAAAATCTGAGTCTAAATGGCTGTCAGAATCAAAAGTAGTTGCAGAGCCGCGAACCAGTTTTTTACCGTACCCATATTGCATTAGTCCTTCATCCCACAAATAAAATGCGGGAATGCCTTTTTGGGATGCCGATCGCATTAACGAATAAACTGTCGGCCCTCCGTAAACTGACTGCCGGAACATATTTTGCAGCGCGCCCATTTGTGCTTCCAAGGGAAAGTCTTGATTTTGATTGATGGCTTCAAACCAATCCCAAACTGCGTAAACTACGGCTCTGGCGGTGCGGGCGTGAAGTGCTTCTATGCTGATTCTGTTAAAGTAAGAAAATGGCTTGATGTTCCAGTGTTGGAAGTGCAAACCCATGTCGAGTTTTGCTACTTCTGAGGCGGTACGACCGAACAGTTGGGCATGGTTCGAGAAAGTTTCGTGCAGCAGTTGCGGGTAGCGATCGCTAATAATTGTATGGTAATGTGCGATCGGCAAAGGTTCGCTCCCCCCCGTCACCGCTAAATCAAAAACTAAAGCCGCGGTGTCTAAATAAGGGTTGGGCCCGATATAGTGTTTGAAGTTGAACACATCGAAAATATCGGTTTTTCGAGCATTGATGCGCGCTGTTTCTGTGCTTTTTTCTTGCAGCATTTTCTAACCTCCTTTGAGCTAACTTTTTACGGTAACTTTATAGCCGGTGGATGCGATACTACCTGGGGGCATAGATATTCCAGCAGTCAGACAAATACTCCGACCAATTCTGCCTTCAGTATTGCCCGAAAGGGGAGTGGGAGACATGGGGAGATGGGGAGAGGGGGAGATGGTGAGAGTGGGAAAATATTCCTTGTTCCTTCAACATCTGACTAAGTATTGATGACTAAGCATTCATGACTAAGTATTGATGACTAAGCATTCATGACTAATGACTGCCTCTTTCCTCCCTCGCAAAAAAAGCTATAACTTTTGAGAGGTACACAGTGTACTTATAATTGTTTATGACAGTGAAAGAAAATTTAAGAGGCAGCAAATTATGAAAATCGCACAAACTGCTCTCAGAGAAAAAGTCCACCACTTAGCTGAGGAAGCCTTTCACCGGAAGCTAATTTCTGGCTACGGCGATGGTCAAAACAGCAATGAATATCAGATTGTCTGGAACGGCAAACCCAGACACCTCCCTTTAGAACGCGCGAGTACCATATTGAGCAATTTGATCGAGCGATCGCACTAACGGGCGATCGGACTCATTGAGGACTTACGCTCATCAACCGGATTTCTACGAGCAATCAGAGGAGGATTAGCGAAGAATCGGATCGGAAACCGGATCGATCGCCGCGCGGCCGCGGGCCCTGTAATTTAAGCTCATCTCTTGACCCCTCCTATATCCTGTTAGGGGGGGTAAGTTTGTTTTGTCGATCGTCGAGGATGAGTAAACACCCATAGGATCGTCAATTAAATAATTTCCCTTTTTTCTTGTGGGATGGGCGTCCCGCCCGTCCTTTCTGGGCGGGCGGGACGCCCATCCCACAACAAACAGGAAAAGTGGATTTTATTTAATTCTCATTCCATATCACCCTTGCTGTGTGCGTTCTAAAGTGGTAGAAGTCTGAGCTTTTTTTGTATCTATATATACCTTTTGGCAGTTTTCGGAAAAAGGAATTTTGTGTTTAAGTGAAATTTAATAAATTAAAAGTAGAGATAATATGGCGAGCAACGAAATTCAGGGGAAGTTGCTAATTATCGGTGGCGCGGAAGACAAAGAGGGGGACTGCAAAATTCTCCGGGAATTCTTGCGTTGCGCCGGAGGCACTAAAGCCCGCATTGCGATCATGACTGCTGCCACGAGCCTGCCGGGAGAAGTAGGAGATAATTACATCCGAGTGTTTGAGCGACTTGGCGCTGAAGATGTGCGAGTTGTTGACACCCAGAAACCGGAAGATGCCAACAATCCAGATTATTTAGAAGCGATCGAACAAGCCACCGGCATATTCTTTACCGGCGGAGATCAAGCGCGGATTATTAGCTGCTTGAAAGACACCAAACTCGACGCGGCTATGCACAAGCGCTACTCTGAAGGGATTATCATTGGCGGCACCAGTGCCGGCGCGGCGATGATGCCAGACATGATGATTATTGAAGGAGACTCAGAGACAAATCCCCGCGTTGATGTGGTAGCAATGGGCCCAGGAATGGGTTTCCTTCCAGGAGTTGTCATCGACCAGCATTTCGCCCAGCGAGGTCGTCTGGGACGCTTAGTTTCCGCACTCTTGCTGCAACCTGCCGTGTTGGGATTTGGTATTGACGAAAATACAGCTATTTTAGTCCACGGTGACGAGTTGGAAGTCATTGGCGAAAGCGCTGTAACAGTCATCGACGAGTCGGAAAAACTTCACGACAATATAGATGGACTTTTGAAGGATGAAGCTTTAGCGATTTGCGGCGCCAAGTTGCACATCCTCCCCCACGGATACCGGTTTAACTTAAAAACTCGCCAGCCGGTGCTCCATAACGTGGCAACTACAGCAGACAGAGAAACAGCGATCGCCTAATTTACTGGCAACTGGCAAACATCTGAAAATTATGTAAGGTGAGCACTGCACACCTTACCCCTTCTACCAAGTAGGATGGTTAAAAACCCAGTTTCTGTATCCAAAAATAATAAAAAGAAGAGGATTTTACCTCTTCTTTTATTGCTGCGGTTTCGGATTTTTAAGCACTTTTCTGTTCGCCAAAAATCGACTGCTGCCCTTCTTCAGTCGATATTAAATTCCACCCTTGAGTTCTCAGCTTCTGAAATGTTGCCCATCCCTTAGAACCGCCCGGTTCCCGGTAGTCGGATACAGCGAACTGCCCAAAAGCTGTATAAGGGCGCCACGCCTGACCGGCATCGGTACGCAAGTGCAATATCTTGTCTCCATTGCCTCCGAGTCTGGGCAACCAACACATTTGTTTTAGCATTTTTAACACTCCAGAGTTTTACAGTAACGGTAATTCGCCAACATCCCACATTAAACTTTTAGAGCCTTAGAGCCACTGCTCGGAATATCTAACGGGTAACAGGGACGGATGAGATTTTCACCGATTACCAATTACTGAGGTAGCAGCAGTCGTTAAAGCTGATGAAAGGTTCTACAAAATTTGCTAGTCAAAAACTATAAAACAAGTGCTGCCCAGATATAAGCAAAAATAATCATTGCTCTTCTCGGCTCAAACTTGACTTAAAGTCGCGGGAAAAACCAGTTGAATAAAGGATTCATCTTTCTGGTTTCCCTTGATTTACAATTACAAGCTCATCGTCGCTATTTCCGCATAAAATGACATCTTTCTACGGTATTACCCCTGTAGGATAAAAAATGTTTCTTTAGTTACAAATGTTAAATATTGACGGCGATTTATCTAGTTATCAAAAGTTAAATTACTTTTCATACAATACTTCGGACAGTTTTTGATAGCAAACCGTAGAATAAGGGTTTCAAGGATCTGCGGCAAGTTCGCTACCAACCGAAAATCTAAGGTTTCAGACTGCTAACTAAAAACACTCCCGACTATTGTTCGTAAACAGCGCTTAATAATTTTTAGTTACTTTAACTACATTTTTGATTAAAATCAGGTTTCCGGGTGCCTTGGAGCGCACCTTACTCAATCGCTAGGGTTCGCACTACTAAATCCTCCGGGTGCGCCCCAAGTACCTTACAACATAAGAGTTACAGCTTTAACTCTTAAGAACGATGGCGGCAGATTTGCAAAATTGTAAAAATCAATACTAAGTCGCCACGCATTTAAATTGTATATTTAGGGCGGGCAGGACGCCCATCCCACAATAACAATTAAAATTGTATAGCCTTTCTCAAAAAGATGAGGTATGATTGACAGCTTGTATAACCGCTTAAACGTATAGGGCTCGCATCCCAACTACGTCCGCGAATCTTTCTGAGAACCGCTATAAGTTATTTAATTCGCGATCCTTAATCAAACTTATAAGTTCTGCAAACAAGCTATTCATGGCCGCTGCAATTCAATTCAAACTCTTCGCTCTCAACAAGAAAGGACGGGGCATTCGGGTAATTCGGGACGGGATTTACACCCACTGCGATGAAGATTGTCCCTGATTGCTAATCATCGCAATTATTGGTACTACCGCGACAAACACTATCCCGAATATCCGGCTAACTACTGGGGCCCGGAGTTTAACTACGAAAATTTCGACCCAAAACTAGGCACTCGTCTCGCTTGGAAATTCATCGGCGATGTTGTTAATTTCTCGAGTCAAGAATATCATATCGAAATTTATTACACTGGATAACTCGTGAAGCGAAAAAAACCGCCGGCGACAAGCCATTCTAGAACATAGCAGAACACATTCCCGAAATTCCCGAACTCATCGCTTCGGCAAACTCCCAACCAGCCGCATAAACTGCAATGGTATTTGTTGAAAAATCCGCCCAATCATGAGTTTTTGGAATACTACAAACAGGTGATTCGGCTGCGGCTATATTTGCCTGCACTTTATACCAAAAATATTGAATTCATCCACGAAAATCCCGAATCCAAAGTGCTGGCTTACTACTGCTGGAGCGATGAGGGAACGCGAGCAGTAGTTGTCGCTAATTTTTCGGATACTTATCTATCTAGTAACAGTATTCCTAAGTTTCCGGCTGCGGTAACTTGGTACGAGTGGATGTGTAACAAAATAGTAGAAGTTGGAGAAGAAGGGTTTAAGTTTGATTTGCCGGAATGGTCAGCGCAAGTATTTGTTTGAGAGCCGGAGAATTATGTCTCCAGGCAGATGATCTGCGAAGTTGTAGAACTGTAAATTGTATTTAGGATGGGCGCACCCAACTCAACAAACTGGGTTTTTCTACCTAGGTGGATGGCTGTAACGATACTTTTTTGTAAAAAACTCGGTTTCTGCATCCAATAGTGCGATCGTAATTCCTGGTATTGAGAATAACAATTACAGGGCGACTTGCCAACCGTGAATTAACAGGTCAATTAACAGGTCAATTAACACAAACTTTTTCGGAGGAAAAACTCTATGGGCTGGTTAAAAAGATTGTTTGGTTTAGAGAAAAAAGAAAATCAAGAAACGGTTGACGCTCCTGCTTACCAAGCACCTGTAGCTCAAGCTCAAGCTCAAGCTCAACCTGCTGCGAGCGCTCAGACAATCCCGCCGGAACGCATGGGCTTGAACGGAGAATACGATCAAAGCGGTTTAGCTAAACGGGTGGCTCAAGCTTTCGATGCAAATCCCGATGTTGCGGATATTGAGACTGTTTATGTGGCTCAACTTGGCTCTACTGTGGTTCTCAAAGGTACAGTTCCCAGTCAGGAAATTGTCAACAAATTGGTGACAATTGCTAAAGGCGTTAAGGGTGCAACTGGGGTGGAAACTAATCAAGTTACTGTCGGCTAACGCGACGGTTATTTCTAACAGTTAGGCTCGTGGATTAAATAACTTCCGTAGGTTGGGCCCGTGGAACGAAACCCAACCCCACGCGGGAATTGTTGGGTTTCGTTCCACGGGCCCAACCTACATACAAAAAATGCAAGTTATTTAATTCTCATTCCTTAGCAGCAGTTAACAGTTAACTGTTAACTGTTAACTGCTGCTAACAGGATTTTTTATCTATCATGGTGTCAATAAAAAATATGACAGTGGAAACCTTAGAACCTACTCGCGGTAAATTAGAACGGACTCTTTCGCAGGGAATTCAAGCTTTGTACCGCTCTCAACTCGGACACCCAACGAGTCATGCGCTCTGCAATCTTTTGGATAACAAATTGATAATTATTGTCGAAAATGGGCTTACCCAACCAGAAAAACTTTTAGCTCAGAACGGTCAGCAAGACTTGGCTTTGCAGGTGCGAACACAATTAGAATCTCTTATGGAATTGCCACTGAAAGAATTAATCCAAAAGGTTTTGGGCGTGGGAGTTACTGATTTGCTCCGCGATGCGACCTTGGAGACAGGCCGCACTGGAACGATCGCAATTTTGGACTCTGCACCTCAAGTTCGTGATTCTAATTATAAATCTAAAACTCAACCAAAACCAGTGGAGAGTTGAGGTGCTGGCGGATAACTCTTTCTAAATCTTTGATGTTAAAAGGTTTAGAAAGGTATTCCACGCAGCCGGCTTCGAGAATTTGAGCGCGGTCTTCTGGTTTTGCTAGTGCTGTGACAGCAACAATCGGAATATGTCTGATTTCGGGGTTTTGTTGGACGCGCTTTACTACTTCCATACCGTCTATATCCGGCAGGCAAATGTCGAGTACGATTAGGTCGGGCTGTCTATCGACTGCTGCTGAAAGAGCTGCGTAGCCGTCAACTGCTCCCACACACTCGCAGCCGAATAAATCGAGTATTTGTGTCAGCAGCTCTAAGTTGTCCTGATTGTCGTCTACCGCCAACACTAAAGGACGCTTGTCAACCGGGGGTTGACCGCTCATAAAAGACGAGGATTCCAATTTATTGTTCCAATGAGGGTAGTTCATAAATGCCGATCGAAACGATCGAGAAATTTGTACCCGAGGCATTCTTCAAGTGGCGCTGCGGCACTTGAAACAGATTGGCTCGTATTTGTAGCTTTCCCACGACCAGTTTTTGGTCTAACCCGATACAATATCGCTACAAGCTGCGGGCAAAACGACTGCAGTTGATTAACCCCATAGCATCTGCTTAATTCTACCTCTCCCAGGGGCAATTACCAACTGAGGCCCTCTGGTGCGTCAGCCTTGGTAAAAATACGCAATAAATACGAAAACTCTTACCAATAAAGCATCTTCGCTTAATAGCATTGAAAAGTGGCGACAGCTTCTTAGGATATTAACCACATTAGACATGGGTTCTCCTACCTGGATCTACCTAAAGGAAGATTCTAACCGCTACTTTATTTGAATAACTTACACCTGCTGAGAGATACTTGATTACTCTACTTTAGACTTCAATACTTTTAAGTAGTAATAATCACTATTTAAGCCAGTAAAAAAAATTTTTTACATGAGCTTTACCGGAGATTAACCTAGGAGGTTTTAATGACAATTCCAATCAGAGACGACCTGACTTATATTTTGCTAAAAAAGATTGGCAGCGGCAACGGCAGGGGAGAGTCAGAAATTAGGAACGCAGCCGAAGAATATGTCGGTCACCAGGTGGCAGAAGCGGAATTGCTGGGTCATTTGGACTACCTCAACCAAAGGGAATTTATCAAAGCTCAGTTTAGTGGCGAGCCTTATGGAGGAGCTGAGTTATTGCCGCCTTTAGTGGCATTTCAAGAAGCGGAGTTAACAGAAAAAGGCCGCAAACTGTTACACAAAATGGAGACGAATCCTCCGATGTCGCTCCACCAGGAAGGATCGGCAGTTCCGATCGCTTCTAAGGATATGCCGTTTTTGGAAAAAGTGATGGTAAAAGGTCACTTGGAGGATATTTTTGATGCCCGCGACATTACCGAAGTAGTGTACCGGATCATGCGCGATGTGATGACAAAAGAAGCCATCGAGCACGTGGAATCTGAATTGCACAAAGAAGTTTTGCCTACGGATGACAAAACCCTGCAACAAGAAATAGCAGACCTCTGGAAAGATACGAATCCGCTGGTGGGATTGCTCAGCCTGGTGCGTCAACCTTTGACCGGCGCGCCTGCACCTTTGGGGATCGATGGCAATTTGTTTGCACGGAGGGTGGAACTAGAAGGCTCACTTCCTTCGGGAGTAAAACCGGAAACTGCGATCGCGGCTGTATTTTCGGCAACGAAGGATGAGCTGTCCCAGGAGCGAATTCAGGAAATAGCTGGCTTTTTGCCGGACAGAATTCGAGGAATTTGGGAGTCGGCTTAACGAGACCTTTGAAGGTATAAATACTTACCATCCGGGTTGACGAACCAGTATTCTCCCTCCAGAGGGCAGAATACTGGTTGGTCAACCCGGTTTCTTGATGCCCTCCCACAGATATCTCCTCAAAAGCAAGTCTGGAAAAGGCAGGATGCCTGTTCCACAAGAAGAATTATGGGAAAGGTCTAATAGGTTTGTAGTGAGTACGGCCGTCCTCATAAAAGTCTTTTGAAAAACCCGGTTTATCGCCGAAATTTGTCGAAAAAGCGGAAATATCCCCAGAAACCGAGTTTCTTGCTCCGGGGTTGGGTAAATTCAATAGACGGAGCGAAAGTATTGTAATGTATAATACAGGGCAAGTGAAGACTGTGGCTCGCAAAAAAGCTGTCAAGAGCCCGGGAGTTCAAAAGCGATGATCCGCACCAAAGTTAGACAAATGTCACGATCGACTTTAGAACAAGAGATTTTACTCAATCGAATTACCAATCGCATCCGCAACTCTTTAGAACTGCAAGAGATTTTGACGACAACTGCGCGAGAAATTCGCAGCTTTTTAGAGAGCGATCGAGTAAAAGTTTATCGCTTTGAGTCTGACGGTAGCGGTGAGGTCATTGCTGAGTCCACCAACGGCGACAAATTGCCATCTATGCTGGGTTTGCGCTTTCCACCAGGCGACATTCCCCAGAGTGCTCGGGAAATGTTTCTCAAAGCGCGGCAGCGAGTGATTGTAGATGTGGAATTGCAGCATCAAACAATTAATCGGTTAGATTGTCCCGAAACCGGCAAAACTTTAGCAGTTGAAGATATTAGCTATCGTCCTGTAGACCCCTGTCACGCTGAATATCTGAAGGCTATGGGGGCACGTTCTTCTCTGACGGTGCCGATTGTGCATCAAAATCACCTTTGGGGGCTGTTGGTGTCTCACCACAGCCAACCGAAACGGTTTAGCGATCGAGAATTGAAAATGGTGCAGTTGCTTGTGGATCAACTTTCAATTGCGATCGCCCAATCTTTTCTGCTGAGTCAAGCCCGACAGCAAGCGCGCGACGAAGCCGTTATCAACCAAATTACCAGTTTGCTGCATTCTCCTCTGGAAATCAACGAAATTCGGAAAGCAGTTCTCGAACAAACTGTCAAGCATTTGCGCGGTTCCGGAGGGCGACTATACATTGCAGCCGAGTTTGACGATCGGCCCGCTTTGCTTTACACCTGCGGCCAGCAGCCCGCCGACATCGACCTCGAGCTCAGCCCATTTTGGCAGCAGATTATGGGGAGGGCAAACCAAGACGATCCAGCACAAACTGCTAACCATACAAGCCAATTAGGTATTTTTGAAAATCTATATTCCCAGCATTACAGCTCAATTGACAGCAATATTTCCAGTTTTCTCGTACCGCACTTGTACGCAATTTCCGATATTTCTAAAGAACCTCAACTTAAATCTGTATCTGCCAATTTACTCGCAGCTTCCATTCGCTCATTTTTGGCAGTACCGCTGCAATACCGCCAACAGTGCATCGGCTGTCTCACCGTTTTTCGCAGCCCTATAGAAACCGAAATTTTGTGGGCGGGCCGTTGCAGTTCGGACGCCCGGCACGATCGTCCCCGACAGTCATTTGCAGCTTGGAAAGAAATCAAAACTGGCGAAGCTCAAAAGTGGACTAGCGAAGAACAAAAGCTAGCACAATCTTTAGGGACTCACCTGTACATGGCTGCAATGCAGAGGCGCGTCGAGGCGATGATCCGACATCAAGCTTCTCACGATCCGTTAACTGGTTTACCTAATAGATTGCTGTTTAATGAAAGGCTGTCTTTAGCTTTAGCTAGCGCTCACCAAAATGGAGAAATGCTGGCGGTAATTTTTCTAGATTTAGATAGATTTAAAAATGTTAACGATACTCTCGGTCATCCAGTGGGCGATTTGTTGCTGCAAAGTGTATCTCGGCGTTTGACTAAGTGTTTGCGCGTCGGGGATTCGATGGCTCGTTGGGGCGGAGATGAATTTACTGTGCTGCTGTACAATATCAACACCCCGGAGGAAGCAACTAAAATTTGCCAGCTAATTATCCAGAGTTTAAGCAGTCCTTTTGATTTTGAGGGTCTGGAACTTTATATTAAGGCTAGCTTGGGAATTGCTTTGGCTCCTTACGACGGAGAAGATGCAGAAACTTTGCTAAAAAATGCTGATGCTGCGATGTACAAAGCTAAACAGAAAGGTCGCAATAATTATCAGTTTTACACGCAGGCGATCGGCAGTAAAGTATCCGAGGATCTTAACTTAGAAAATCATCTTTACAAAGCTCTAAAAAATTCAGAGTTTGTCCTGCACTATCAACCGCAAATAAACTTAAATACTGGCAAAATAGTGGGCATGGAAGCTCTGATTCGCTGGGAGCACCCCGAACGCGGTTTGATTCCTCCCGATCGATTTATTCCCTTAGCTGAGGAAACAGGATTAATCTGCCAAATTGACGAATGGGTGATGCGGACTGCTTGCTTGCAAAATCGAGCGTGGCAGTTACTGGGATTGCCGCCGATGCGGATAGCAGTGAATTTATCAGCCCGCCAGTTTCTGCAACCTCACACGGTACAAACCATCGCTGAAATTTTATCAGAAACCAAGTTAAATCCCGAATATTTAGAAATAGAAATTACCGAGAGCATTGCCATGACAGATGTGAGCTTTACGGTGTCAGTATTGCAGCAGTTGCAGGACATGGGAATTCACATTTCTCTTGACGATTTTGGCACCGGTTATTCTTCGCTGTGGTCTCTGAAAAACTTTCCCCTCAATAATTTAAAAATAGACAAATCTTTCGTGGCCGATTTGGTGACCGGCAGCAGCGGTGCTACTATTGTGAAACTGGCGATCGCCTTGGGACAGGGCCTGAATTTACAGGTGATTGCTGAGGGTGTGGAAACAGCAGAACAGTTGGCGTTTTTGCGATCGCATCAGTGCGATATCGGTCAGGGTTACTTCTTTAGCAAACCAATACCGGCGGCGGCCATAACCCAATTGTGCCTAGAAAATCAATCTGGGAAATAATATCGATTCCGGTTGCACCGTCAGGTGATTGTTGACTGTTGACTGTTGACTTTTGACTGTCAACAATGAGGAGTGCAACCGGAATCGATATGACAGCTTACTGCCAAACAAACACTTTTGCTTCGTATTCCGGCAAGTCAATCATAATATTGTCATCGCCAGATTCAACATCATAATTCCCCGTCCATTCGTGCCAAGTTCCGTTTGCCGGAAAGTGGGGAACGCTGTAACCTGCCAGATAATTTTCCGACATATTCGCGACTACTACAACTCTGGAACCTTCATCGTTCCAGCGAGTGTAAGCAAAAACTTTCGAGTCGGGGTCTTCGTGGAAAAACTCGATGTTTTCTGTGTAAAGTGCTTGGTTATTTTTACGCAGGTGAATCAAGCCTTTGTAGTATTCCCACAAACCTTTATTCAGGTCATTTCCTAGCAGCGTCCAGTCAATTTTAGATTGCTCAATTGTTTTGCCTTTGTATTCGCCAAATTCTTCGCCCATCCAAATCAGCGGCACGCCAACTGCTGTCATTAACAGCACGGTTCCCAACTTTGCCCGCTTGAAGGCGGCTTCATCCAAAATTCCCCGATCGCCCAATTCGGCAAAAACGCGATCGTGATCGTGATTGCTCAAATAATTGACTACATTCGTAGCACCCAAGTAACCTTGCCGCTTGCAGTCGATTACCTCTTTGAGCCGTTCTAAATCAAAATTGTCCCCGCACAGTTGTGGAATTATCGAGTGATAGAAACTGTCGTGCCAGCAGCCGTCCATCGGCCCGTCTAGATTCGTGATGCTGGGCTCGTCGGGAATGTATTCGGCAACGGTATAAAACGGTTTGGGGCCGGCGACATTTTTGGCTTCTTGAACTATCCAGTGCATGAAATCGTAGTTAGCAATTTGTCGCGCCGCGTCGAAACGAATGCCGTCGAGATGATATTCTTGAACCCAATAGCGGACTGTATCGCCAGTAAATTTGCGCGCCGGGTAAGTTCCTAAGTTTTCGTCGTAAAATTCGTAGTTAAATTCCGGGCCCCAATTGTTGTCTGGATCGCGGGGTTCGTGGTGGTACCAATAATCGTGATCGATTTGAGTGAGGGGGCTCGACGATTCGGAGTGGTTGTAAATCCCGTCCATGATGATGCGAATGCCGCGCCCGTGACACTCGTCTATCAGGTTTTTGAGTTCTTCTGTGGTGCCGTAGCTTGACTCGGCAGCGAAGAAGTAGCGGGGGTTGTAGCCCCAACTGTAGTCGCCCGGGTATTCTTTGAGGGGCATGAGTTCGATCGCGTTGACGCCGAGTTCGACTAGGTAATCGAGTTTTTCAACGACGTGCTTGTACTTGCCGCGGGCCAGCGGATCGGCTTCGCCGCCGGAAAAGTCGGCAACGTGCATTTCGTAAATCACTAATTCCCGATCGGCCGGCAGCGGTTTGTCGTCGTGTTTCCAGACGTAGGTATCGACAATGCGCGAGCCATCTTTGATCCGAACAATGCCGTTTTGAGTAGGATCGTCAATGTCAGTCGCGTAGGGATCGACCACATCTACCCACTGATCGGGTTCCAGAAACCAGCTTTTAGACTGAACTCGAAATTTATATTGATAAACGCCATCTTTTAACTCAACTCGCGTGCGGAAATAACCTTCTTCGTCCTTTTCCATCGGAATCTCTTCCCAATTAGAAAAAGAGCCAATCAAGGCAGCTCCTTTGTTGTAGGGAGCAAATAACTTGAATTCAATTGGGGCAGCCATAATACCTCTTTCTAAAATATTTCAGTAGCAGTTGATACTTTTAATTTGGCAAATTTAAGCGAACTCAGCATCGCTCTACGGATATAATTTTTTTAAGGCTTAACTATTCCTAAAAGGATCGTAATATGGTCTCTGTCTCTGCCTTTTATGAATTGAGGTCGCGCAATATTGGCAGTGCCAGAGAAATTTATCTAACCGGGGATCGCTCAACAACAACTATTAATAATAAGCTAATTTTTTAGCATCTATCTTAAGATAGATTCACTTTAAAAAATATCTGTACATGGATAGATGCGGCTTTAAACTCGATTACTTTTATAACAACCAATAATTGCTCTGCTGGTGCACACTGCCTACCCTAATTTTTTTGTAACAATTAGTAAGTCTGTGTGCACTGCACACCCTGAATCCGTAGCCGTAAGGTGCGCCCAGCGCACCCTACTTTTAACTTGATTTTGCCTGACGATCAGGCTTTATCCAACCAAGCCAGAACGCAGGGCGAGAACGGCTGCCTGAGTACGGTCATCAGCGCACAGTTTGTTGAGAATATTGCGGACGTGAGTCTTGACTGTACCGACAGTAATGTAAAGCTTTTCGGCGATCGCAGCATTGCTGTAACCCTGTACGATCAGTTCCAAAACCTCTAATTCCCGCTCGGTTAAAGGGTAAGTCTCAATAATGTGACTAAACTCGGGTTCGGCAGCCTTAATTGTGACTCTTTTGCCCTCAGCCTTCGGTTCTTCCGGCGCGGGTTCCTGAGTGCGAGCTTGTTTCAGGACGATACGGGCGATCGCCGGATCGATCCAAGAGTTACCTTCGTGAGTTACTTTTACTACATCTAATAACTGATCGAAGCTAATATCTTTCATGCAGTAAGAGTCAGCTCCGGCGGCAAAAGCTGCCAGAACTTCTTCTTCATTGTCCTGAAAAGTCAGAATCAAAATTTTTGTATCTGGATCGGACTCCTCTAAGGATTTTTTGAACTTTTGTGTCAGTTCAATGCCGTCAAAATCCGGCAACCCAATATCTACAATTGCCACGTCAGGTTTTGAAGACTGAAGCAGTTTCAATCCCTCTGTAGCGTTAGCTGCATCGCCAACAACTTCTATCGTGTCACGCTGTTGTAAAGCTGTGCGGATGCCGACTCTTGTCAGGTCATGGTCTTCTACCAAAGCAACGCGAATTTTACTCATCTTTCTTCCAATAGTCCGCTAAACTTTTAAAATATCGTCAACTGACTCAGCTAAACTGAGTAAATTTGAGAATGTGTCCTGATTTAGGGTTTTACAGGTCGCACATCATTGTTAAGCATACTCATGCAGCAGCCAAGAATGCAAGTTAATTTTTAAGTTATTTTGCGACGATGCCTGCACTATCCGGATCGGGACAGGTAAGCTCTCAATGTTTTAACAGTTTAACTGAATTATCTCCTTGTCCGCCCGTTGATAGAGGTAAAGATACCACTACCCAGATAAATTTAAAGTATAAAAAGTTTTGATGCACCAGGGCGGTCAAAATCAATAAAGCTAGCCGCACGAGTCTTTAGCCGATGTTAGGGCTCTAGTCCAATGCTTATTTATATAACCTGTTATGACTCAGTATCACGGGAATAAGTCTTTTCGCTCGGAGTTTTCCGACTCGGAAATCTTAGACAAAGTATCTGAAATAACATCCCCCCAACCGCAAGTTGGCGACCGCGAAACTCAGGACGATCGCCTGTGGTCGGCAATTCCTCACATAGTTTGGAAAACAAAGGCCGACGGCTGGGCTACTTATTTCTGTCAGCGCTGGGAGGAGTACACAGGCGTACCAGCAGCAGCAGCTTTGGGTTTCGGCTATCTGGCGCGCGTCCACCCAGAAGACCGCCCTCGTCTATTGGCGAGATCGCACAGTTCTAAGTTCCCACCGCCAAGCTACGAAATTCTATTTCGCCTGCAGACGCGAGAGGGCACTTACCGCTGGAACGTGGCCAAAGGAAGGCTCGCTAACCCCGACAGTCAGGAAGTTTTGGAGTGGGTGGGAACCTACACAGATATGGAGCCGATCGAACAAACTAAAGCCGAGCCCCAAGCAGAACCAGAGTTTTGGCGCCATCAAGCGTGCTCGGAAGCTAATTTCAAAGTAGAAAAATTGTGCCAAGCCCGGACGGTAATAGAGGCTGGGCGGGAGTTACAGGTGATAGAGCAGTTTACAAATATATTGAGCCAGCGCGCGGGCAGTTTGTGCCAGTTGTTGCAAGCCATCGCGGACGCGACTGTAGAGGCGATCGCGGGAGCGGAATTTTGCCTAGTTGCTCTCCTGGAGTCGGATTGCAGCGGCCTCAAACTCAGCGCTGTCGGGGGTACGGAAAACTTTGGTGGGGGCAAAACCCCGCACGTGCAAAACAAGCTGCTGTGGAAAGCATTTGCGACGGGAGAGTCTGTACTGTGGCGGTCGGAGTGCCGCAAAGGCTTGCTGCCGGCGGCGGCTTGTGCAGTCGCGATCGAGTCCGACCAAAGCGGGCGTTTGGGTGTGTTAGCCATCGGCAACCGGAAAGACAGCAGGGCGATTGACGCCCATACTCAGCAACTGCTGGCGGTGATGGGAAAACAAGCGGCGATGGCAATTAACAACGCGCTGGCGATCGAAAAATTAAAAAAGCAGGAAGAGCTTTTAGACTTGCAAAACGAGTTGCTAATTCGCCAGCAGGAAGAACTGGAAAATCAAGGGCGACGCATTCAACAGCAAAAATTGGAACTGCTAGAAGCAGCCAAGTTAAAATCGCAATTTTTGGGCATCATGTCCCACGAATTGCGAACTCCCATGAATTCGATTATCGGCTTTTCCCAATTGCTGCTGCGCCAGCACAAACAACTGCTCAGTGCCCAGCAAAAAGAAATGGTGGGGCGCATTTTAGATAACGGCAAAAACCTGCTACTGCTGATTAACGATATCCTCGACCTCTCCAAAATCGAGAGCGGCCGCACAGAATTAACAATTGAAAAATTTGATTTAGCAAATTTAGTAATGGATGTCGCCTTAGAATTCGGAAATCAAGCCACCGATAAGAACGTGGCAATGTCCGTCAGCGTGTGCTTGCAGCATAAGTTTATAGTTAATGACAAGTTGCGCCTGCGGCAAATCTTGGTCAATCTCGTTTCCAACGCGGTTAAATTCACACATGAGGGCAGCATCTACATTGAGGTGCGGGAATTAAATCGCGATCGGCTAATTATCACCGTTCGGGATACAGGAATCGGCATCTGTGAAACCGATCTTCCCCACATTTTCGACAAGTTCCACCAAGGCGACCAAACCACAACTCGCCAATATCCAGGCACTGGTTTAGGACTAGCTATTTGTGCCTCTTTAGTCAAGATGATCGACGGCACAATTACTGCTGAAAGTCAACCCAAAAAAGGTTCGATATTTCGGATGGAATTTCCGCGAAAAGTTTATCCTAAAAAACTTACTTCCTGACTAAGGATAGCGAATTAAATAACTTACAATTTTAATTGTTATTGTGGGATGGGCGTCCCGCCCGTCATGAGTGGACGGGCTATAAGAGCCCATCCCACTTTCAAGAGTGGAAGTTATTTAATTCTCATTCCTAAGCTATTACGCATTTAAACCAATAACGACAGACGTAGGGTGCGTCAGAAGCCAACACTTGCGGGATATGGTTCATACTTATGTACGCTCCGCACCTTACTATCCTCTTTTAAATGCCCAACAGCTTAAAAACCTTTTTATATTTATCAAAATAGCCGATTTTCACTGCTCTTACAAAAACTTTTGTTCATCTATAATAGACGAAAAAATAAATAGGACTAAGAGCAAAAAAAGGTTTTACCTAATAATTATAGCGGTAGGGTGCGCCGAGACGCACCCTACATATAGAGGTTTTGGGTAATTCCTTTATTCTTGAGTCCCTCTCTGCTAGGAGGAGAGTTTGTGTAGGATAGGTTGCAACAGCAGACTTTTATGTCTTAAAGACTAGAAGTTTTCCCTACTTCTGCCTGAGTAGCAATTGGTTTAACATCGGTGTAGCCCATATTATTAGCTACGTCGCGCAGCACCGAAATTTGCTGTTCAAAATCAAGACCTTCAATTTGACCCAACACGCCATTGACAGCCTCAGTTGCCTCATATCCGTCGGGGATATCGACAATTGTTTCACCCATACCAATCGCCCAAGCATACCAAACTACCAACTGATTGTTAGCAGTTAAAGCTCCGTAAGCGTGAGAATACGGCGTGTCGTCGCGGTTGACAATACCTCGCATTATATTCAGTTGTTGGTCATGGGAAAGCTTGTAAAAATCATCCAGCAGCATGGGAGCTAATTGTGGGTCGGCTGCGGTGGGAGCGGCTGGTGTAATTGAATCTCCCATTTTTTCATAAACAAAGTAGAGCAGCGCCAGTTTTTCATCTGTACCCAACCCGTTGATTGTCTGAACGATGTTTTGAGTGTCGTTGGAGAGAGAGTGAGGATTGGTCGCGGCGGGTGAGTTCATAAACAAAATTCCTTAAAAATGCTTTCAAAATATATAAATATCAACATTTGTAAGTGCGAGTCACCATCCCGAAGAGGTAATACGATTTGAGATTTTAAATTTTAGATTTTAGATGTAAGAATTGAGAATGGCACATGATGTATGGGTTTGAAGCTTGCATATAGTTGGATTAGTTTAGGAAACTCGTGTAATGTTGACCAGCCACATGAGAATAAATCAGCCTTGAGATAGAAGCGCGCGATATATCTACGGGTAGATGAAAAATTAACGAAATAGAATCACAATAAATACAGTAAATTGTTAAATAAAACTAGAAAGGAGTCGGCTATGTCTCAAATCAATACAGAACCAAATAACACTGAAAGCTTTGACGCTCAGCAGATAACTGAAAGCGTGGAAGCTGGAGAACAAAAGTTGCCGACAGTTGATGTATCAGCAGACTACGAAGCTTCAAAAGAATTTAGTGTTAGTGACATCGATCGCACGGGTGCCGGCGCTCAAGCTGCCGCCGCTGCAACTGCACCTAAATTTCCTATTCCCGCTCCTAAAGATATCGCAAAGCCTGCAGATACAAACGGCAATCCCGCTGATTTTCGTTCGATGGCTCAGGAAATTAAGCCTGCAGGTACACCGGGCGAAGTTACCGACGATTTGATACAGAAAGCGCTCGATCTTGGTACTCCCGGCAGTTAATTTAGAAATTCTCCATTCTCGACGGACAACCTCTGTATTGTAGGGTGCTGATGACGCGCCTTACCCCTATAATTCGCGCGTCAAACCACTTGTTAGATAAGTGCTGCAAGTGAGTGTACGATAAGCTGCAATACAGTAGGGAGGGAACAAGGTTGTGTCCTTAAAAGCTGCAATAGGGTAGGGACACAACATTTTTGTGTCCTTAAACCGTTAATTTTAAATCTCCCTAATCGCTTAATTTTCAGTCGATCGCCCGACAAATTTTGCCGATCGTGCGATCGCCCAAAATTTCAATTACTAAATCCACGCGATCGCCCTCCTCAACCATCGACTTAATAAATAACTCGGGATGCAGCGCTTTCCAGAAATATTCGACAAACCGATTAATTTCCGCTTCTGACATTCCCGACTTCCCCGTCGCCATCATTTCCCGTTCCGCCTGATTGCGCCACACTTGAGAAATGCGATAATCTTGGGGATACAAAACCATCAACCGATCTAATCGGTTCCACAGGGGCAGATAGTCGTGCAGCTTCGCATTCATATCGCGCGCAAACTGACAGTCGCCCTCTGTGAAAATCGGAAACGGTGCACCCGCCAAAAACTGGTTTAATTTGGCATCAACCACCGGATTCACACCGACAAACCAACCTTCAAAAAGTACAATATCCGCACCGGAAATAATTTCGGGTTGACTTCTATCTCCTGCACCTCCATAGGCTGATTTGTCAAACCTGGGAATTTCTATATTTTTAATTATATCCGGTTTGAGGGCATCTGATTTGGGATTGTCAAATGCTGCTAAATTATGAGTTTGAGAACCGCGCAACTTGTCTAAAACTGCGATTCCCAAGTCAATATCGTGAGTGCCGGGGGGGCCGCGCCAAATTAAACGCGGGTCTGCTTTTTGGAGTTGTTGGCGATCGGCATAAGTCTTGTAAAGATCGTCTAAAGAAAGGCTGACAGTAGAATATCCCAATTTTCCCAGAATCAGCCTCAAAACTTGGCATAAAGTAGTTTTTCCCGTTCCTTGCCCTCCTAAAATTCCTTGAATTAAAGGACGGTTTAAACTTTGTTTGGCAGTCGATAATTGCATTGCCAGCGGCAGCCACAGATTCCACAAAGTTTCGAGAAAAACAGTTGACTTTACGGGGAAAGTATGCAGTTCGTCAAGAAGAGAAAAGAATAAATCGGTTTTGCAGCGGACAATATCGGCTACACTGTCGGGAGTAATCCCAAAAGCGCGCGATCGCGAAGCCCTCGAAGAGGATCGCAAATCATCCGCAAGTTCCCACAAAGCCAGGTGCTCGAAGTCGGGAGCTTTTGGGCGATCGCCGGCTTGCCATCGATGTAAAATTTCAACAGGGGTTACAGTCGATCGATCCATATCCTAAAAAACTCTCGCTAGCGGGGGCGGGTTTTGTACAATTACTATCTACAACCGACAAATATTTCCCCTCATTTTAAGAGCCAAGTTTGAAAGCCTCCACAAATAAATTGTAAGTCAAGCCAATTCTTAGAGCAGTGAGCATATCCACCCAAAAAGAACGGGCTACAGGCCGCGGGCTGCCGTAAACCAGCCAGCTTGCAAACTCAGTCAACAACACCAACAGCCCGGCGGCGATAATATCCCAATCAGCAGATTGTCCGGCGATAGTCGAAATAGCAGTTCCCAAAAAAGTGCCGAAAAGCAGGCTAATTAGCATTAGCGAAATCCGCCGCCAAGGATTGCTCAGCCAGCCTCGGAATCGCTCGCCCAGAACATCAATCAATCTGTTAATTCGGGTATTCTGCATAAAAAAAATTATACCGTTGGAGATTCGAGATTGGAGATTTTAGATGCGGAATTACTGATAAATATTGGGGTTTAGAGTACGGGCATAGAGTAGCACTTTTTTTTGAAACTGCTATTAAAAGCTATACCGATCGGTCAACAAATGCCCCTCCAGGCTAACTCCAAATTCTTACCGCGGTCAGTATGTCGCCATCTAAAATATAAAATTTAACATCTAAGATGGTATTAAGCGATCGGCGAATTATAGCAGAGAACGGTTAAGTCATTAAGTGTAACTGTATCTTGTGTCACAGCAGCCCCTGGTTTTACATTAAAAATAGTTAAGACTCATTGCGGGTGCAGTCTATCCTTTAAGCCTAAAATTTATGAATCTTAAAATTTACCAGCTCGTAATTGGAGTGTCGATCGTCCTAATTACAGGAATGTTTCTAGGACGTTTTGAAATCACTATCTCCAACGGTTCAAATCAGTCGAGCGATTGGCCCTCACAAGCCACCGCACTCCCCCCCATACCCCCCATTTCCCCAGTGGCGACAGATTCAGCAGACACCGCTAGCGAACCCAAACCCGACTCAATACCAACCCCCCCAGAGGCAGAGGAGGAATTGCTTTCCTCAATCCCTGTAAATGCTAAGGCCTCCGGTCTTTTGCGCGTCAGCAACCGCAGCGAACACCCAGTGCGAGTGGCCCTGCTGTCGAAACGGCAAGCCAAGGAATCCTACGGCAAACCGGCGCACTGGGATTTTGCGCCGGGGGAAGGTGGCGGCAAGGGACTGATGCTATCGCTGCCGGAGGGAAAGTTACAAGTCAAACGGGGAGACATTTTAGTGGTTTTTGCTCAGGATGGTTCTCGCCGCTACTGGGGGCCTTTCGTCGCCGGGGAGACACCCTCGCCGGCTTGGAACAGCACAGCCGGAGAATGGCAATTAATTTTGCAGCCGTGAACGCTTAGCTGCAGGTGCGGAAATTTGGGTCGAGAATTCCGGTCGATCCGGTCTTGTTGAGAATGGGCTATGGGAGGTTAAACTCACATATCTTGCACCATTCTCGCTTAACAGGCTTTTGGGCCTGTTCCACAAAGAGTGAATTTTCTTGTGGGGAGTAGGGGTTGGGCAGGAGAGCCAGCCCCTGAAAGGCTTGTTGAGAATGGTGCAACATCTCTGTTTAACTGATATCTTGCACCATTCTCGCTTAACAGGCTTTCCGGCCTGTTCCACAAAGAGTGAATTTTATTGTGGAACAGGCCGGAAAGCCTGTTCATAAAAGCCTTCTTGAGAATGGTGTAACATCTGAGTTTAACCAGATTCGATCGAATGGGGAGTTTCGAGAATGCGAATCTTTCGGTAGACTCTCTATGCGAGCTAAAATTTAAAATCTAAAATCGCAGGAAGTTTGCGTGAAGGAAGTTATTAAAAATTTGTCAGAGTTTAGGAAGCGCCCGTTAGCGTTAGCGAAGCGATCCGAAGGAAAGCCCTCGAAGAGGATCGCACCAAAGCTGCTGTCGCTTTTATGGCTGTGCGCGATCGCCTGGGTAGGTTTCTTGTGGAATCTCGGCAACATCGGTTTAGTTGACGAAACCGAACCGTTGTTTGCCGAAGCCGCCCGTCAAATGACGCTGACAGGGGATTGGATCACTCCTTATTTCAACGGCGAAACGAGGTTTGACAAGCCACCGTTGATTTACTGGCTGATGGCGGTGGCTTACCGCACGCTGGGTGTTAACGAATGGGCCGTGCGTCTTCCCTCGGCCTTGTGTGCGATCGGTCTGACTTGCCTCGGATTCTATACCTTATCGAAGGAAGGAGGAAGTTCGGCAACGGATTCTGTAACGGATTTAACGGATGTCAGGAATAAGGAAGAAGGGCACGATACGGATTCGGACACGGATACACGGATGAATGTAACTGTCTTTTCTCCCTCGTTCTCCCACTCTCCCACTCCCCCACTCTCCCCTTCTCCTAGTATTCCTATTTTTCTTTCTACTCCCTGGATTGGTGCTGCCCTAATAGCTTTAAATCCCCAAACTATTGCCTGGGGACGGACTGGCGTTTCAGATATGCTATTAGTTAGTTGTATGTGTTCGGCACTATTCGCATTTTTTCTCGGTTACACTCTAGAAGAACAGAGAGAAAAAGCCGAATTTTCCACCGTTTCCGCTTCCCGATTTCCCAATAAGTGGTATCTGACTTTTTACGTACTAATTGCCTTAGCAATTCTGGCTAAGGGGCCTGTGGGAATTGTCTTGCCAGCGCTGATTGTTGGCTGCTTCGGGCTTTATTTGGGAAATTTTTGGCAACTTTGGCGCGAAATGCGTCCGGTGTCTGGAATCTTGATTATTCTGGCGATCGCCCTGCCTTGGTACATTTTGGTTATTTTAGCCAACGGTCAAACTTATATTGACAGCTTTTTTGGCTATCACAATTTCCAGCGTTTTACTGGAGTAGTTAACAAGCACTCGGCGCCTTGGTATTTTTACTTTTTTGTAGTGCTAGTTGGTTTTGCACCTTGGTCGATTTATTTGCCCGTGGCGATCGCCCGCACCAGTTTTTGGCAGCGCAGTTACTGGCGCCGTCAACCGCGATCGGCTCAGTTGAGTTTATTTGCCCTCTTTTGGTTCGGCTGCATCTTTGGCTTTTTTACGATCGCCGTGACCAAATTGCCCAGTTATGTATTGCCTTTAATCCCCGCCGCTGCGATTTTGGTAACGCTGCTGTGGAGCGATATTATTGCAGGCAACAAAGCCGAAAACAGGCGGGTAAAGTTAGAAAAAAAACCTAATTCTTTACCGCGAGGGCTGTTAGTTACATACATTTTCAATGTTGTATTTTTATTGATTGTAGCCGGAGCAACTTTCTACAGCTACAACTGGCTGGGAGACGACCCGGCTATGCCCAATTTTCCCCAAGCAATTCAGCAGTCGGGATTGCTGATTGTCGGCGGTACGATTTGGATAATTACTGCGGTGGCGATCGCACTTTTACTTTGGAAGCGGCAACAACGCTGGATTTTGGTTGCTAACTTCATTGGGTTAGTAGCATTTATCATCTTTGGTCTTACTCCCGCCTACAATTTGGTCGATATCAACCGCCAGTTACCTCTGAGACAGTTAGCGCAGGTTGCCGTTCAACAAAAACTGCCAGGGGAAGAATTGCTGATGGTTGGTTTCTGGAAACCAAGTCTGGTTTTTTATACCCAAGGGCCGGTGACTTACTACCGAGCTGTCCAAAAGGCGATCGACTACATTAAGGAATCTAAAAACCCAACTTCTCCCTCTATTTTGGTGCTGGGATATCCCGACAAATTTGAGCAATTAGGATTGCAGCCAAATCAATATAAATTGTTGGACAGTCGGGGGGCTTACCAACTCGCAAGGGTTCCGAGACAAGCGTTTCGCTAGTGTCTATAGTGTTATTTAATACTTGGTTAAACAAGGTAGAAAAATGATTGAAACTAACAATCTTCAACTACTTGCCGTCGAAAGGATTCACGTAGAAGCTTTCTTACGCAATAAAAGCGAGCTTGCAGCAATTTTAAATCTCATAGTGCCTAATAGCTGGCCTCTTTTCCCGGAAGCATTTTCCCTCCCTGCTGACGAATCTTGCGAATCCAATCCGCCTCCAACTGACTGGCACAGCTACTTCTTTATTCATCCAAAAAATGAATTGCTGGTCGGCAACGGAGGTTTCAAAGGCTCACCTGATGAGTCGGGGACTATAGAGATAGGTTATGAAATTGCTTCCGAATATTGGAATCGCGGATTTGCAACTGAGGTGGCACAGGGAATGATCGATTATGCTTTCGCTCACGAGGAGGTGAAAGCATAATCGCTCACACTTTAGCTGAAAAAAATGCCTCGAATAGCGTGTTGCAAAAAGTGGGAATGAAGTTCATTGCAGAGGTGGACGATCCTGAAGAAGGCAAGATATGGCGATGGCAAATAAGCAGGGATGAATATCATCCGACTTGAACCGTAACGCCCTTTGGCTGTTTAAGTCACTGGTTTTGGCGGTAATTTGAAGGTTCTCGGTTGGAGCATTAAATCTGGCAGATTGAATAAAAGCTATAATCTAGTCACTACCTAAAACCCGAAGCTCCGACCCTACAATGGTTTCAATTCTCAACAAACTCTCCTCGTTAGTCTTGGAAGGATTAGTCAAAGTAATGAGGGAAAAGCAGCAACTCAGCTTTAAGCAGGCAGTTGTGAGACAAACTATATACTACGTCTCAAAACAGTTACCACGCGAAGAGCAAGATAATGGAGAACGCTACTTCATCTCTTTAGCCAATAAATGGATCGAGCAGCCGACACAGGAAAATGCAGAAAAGGCTTCAATGGGGGTTGCCTGCGATTATATAGATGGAGGTATGAGATATTTCGATTATCCATCATATTTCCTTACACCTGCTGAGGCAGCAGGCAGTAGTGCATATGGTGCAACACAATGCGCCTTAACAGCATCTGGAAACGATTCGCGAGCCGCCTATCAATGGCAAATTACTGCTGCTTGGGCTATTTTGAATAACAAAGAACCACCGCTGCTGCAATAGAAATGCTTAATAAACATTCCGACGGACTGTATTGAGCATTGATTGAATAAAAGCTATAATCTACTTACTGCCTAAAACCCGAAGCTGCGAGCCTATAATGGTTTCAATTCTCAACAAACCCTCCTCATTAGTCCATGAAATTTGCATTGAAAAAGTCGATGGGTGGAAGTTGTTCAAATTTAGTGAATCGCTGCAACAGCGTAGGTCACAATTGTTAGAGAAGAAGAAGGCAGACCAACTAACGGCAGAAGAGGCAGCGGAACTCGATGCAATTGGGGAATTAGATCGCATCTTTACCCACATCAATGCAATGATGGCGGCTCAATAGGCGAGGTGATGATTAAAGATTATTGTTAAGAAAGTTGTAACGTCAATTCTCTTGAACACCGCACAAGACAAGTTGAATTGCAGCCTGTGTATATCGCTCAATCATCTCCGGAGCGAGTAAATCTTGCTCTGGGTTTAGATGTTTTACATTTTCATAGGCGTTGGCATAAAATGTACAAATGCCAATAATGTTGAGCGCGGTCATTTGAATATCAACCTCTCTAAATACTTGCGCTTTTATTCCACGTTCTAAGATGTTAGCTAGCAAGCCGATCGGTTTTTGCCAACCGACAAACTTGAAATACTTGCCTTGATTTTGACTTGCCTCCTGAAACAACAGCATTCCTCTGCATCGGTTTGATGTTTCATATTGAATCGCAGCTTGAATCAACGCATTCAACGCTTGGCTTGGTGGCAGTCGATCTAAGTTAAGTTCCAGGAAAACGCTGTGAAGTATGGATGCCGGACGTTGTAAAACAGCCTGATATAAACCTTCTTTGTTCTCAAAATAGTAGTAAATCATTCTTGGCGAAACCTTTGCTCGCTCCGCGATCGCATCAACTCTTGTACCGTGTAGTCCGTGTTGTGCAAACTCAATTTCAGCCGCATCTAGAATTTGCAACTTCGTAGCTTCTGCATCGCGGGTGATTCGACTCGATTTGGGGTGTGGTGATGCTTTTTCAGAGCGTCCCATAGGTTTTACTGACTATCTGGCAGAACGTCTCTATGCTACCTAAGATTGGAATAAACGTTTAATTCGTACTTGACAACCTGGATTCTGATGTCTCATGATTATGGAATAAACGTTTAATTCATAATTCATCATGACGCGATTCCTTATTGGCACGGTTGCGGCGACTGGACACGTTAACCCTGCTTTACCGATCGTTCGGCAGTTAGTTCAACAAGGTCATGAAGTCTGTTGGTACACCGGAAAAGGTTTGAAGGAAAAGGTGGAGGCTTCAGGTGCGCGTCATGTGCCGATTCGTAGAGGCATTGATATTACAGTGCTAGAAACCATTCCGACTGAATGGATTGCTCAGAAAGATGCCCTAAAAGGGGTTGCTCAGTTCAAGTTTTATCTCAAACATGGCTTTATCGATGCGGCGGTAACGCAGTTACAGGACTTAACTGACATCCTTCAATACTTTCGGGCCGATGTTTTGCTCTGTGATGTGTTCTTTTTAGGGATGTCGTGGCTGCATGAAAAAACAGGATTGCCTTGGGCCGGATTTGGAATGTCAGGCTTGCCTTTCAGTAGTCGAGATACTGCGCCCTTCGGATTGGGTCTACAACCAGACAATTCACCCTTGGGACGAGTCAAGATTCGTGCCTTAAATTGGCTCTCTAAAAATGTGCTGATGAAAGATGTAACGGTTCATCTCGATCGGGCGCGGGAAAGCGTCGGTTTACCAGCAAAGGGACAAGATTTTTTCAGTGCAGCTTTATCACCGTTTCTCTACCTACAAGGAACAACCCCTTCCTTTGAATATCCGCGCCGCGATCTTCCCTCTCAAGTTCACTTCATCGGCACATTTCTGCCACCAGCCCCTGCGGATTTTACCCCTCCGTCTTGGTGGACAGACCTCGATCGCGGTCAGCCTGTTGTTCATGTCACACAGGGAACCGTTGCGACGGAGGCAAGCGATTTACTTCTACCGACAATTCAGGCGTTAGCGGATGAAGACGTGTTATTGGTTGCAACAACAGGCGGACAACCCGTTGAAACCATCACCCTCAATCCGATTCCTGCTAATGTCCGTATTGAGTCTTTCATTCCTCACGCTCATTTGCTGCCTCATGTTGATGTGATGGTCACAAACGGCGGTTTTAATGGAGTTCAAATTGCATTAGCGAATGGCGTTCCAATTATTACAGCCGGACAAACTGAAGAGAAACCGGAGATTTGTGCCAGAGTTGAGTGGTCGGGCACAGGAATCAATCTCAAAACCAGTACGCCAACTTCTGCTCAAATCCGTGATGCAGTTAAGACAGTTTTGGCATCACCAAGCTACAAGCAAAAAGCACAGCAGATGAAAATGGAGATTGATTTGTATAATTCTTCTGTGATTGCGGTAGGCTTGCTAGAAAAGCTGGCAGCAACAAAACAACCTGTCTGGAATAAGTAAGCTATCGGCGTGTAAACGCAGTATAACAATGCTCAACTTGCCTGAAACAAGCAATAATGGATAGGATGCCATTTTAATTGTAAAAGTGTGGTAGCCATGACTGAGTTACTGTAATCTTATTTTGGGTTGGTTCACACGCAGAGTACGACAAGTTTCTGGGGCAGTTGTAGCAGTGTCTACAGCCAGCCAATATCAATTAGAAAAGTGTATTTAGACAAGTGGAAAATTATGATCCCAATCAATGAAGCTCAACAGCAGTTACAGCAGTCGATCGCTCCCATGAGTCAGTCGCATCAACCGATCGCGATCGCAGGACAGACTAGCAATACAGTATTATTATCTGAATCAGACTCCGCATCTGTTCAGGAAATATTGTATCTTCACTCAGTGCCGGGGATGCGGGAATCGATTCGGGAAGGACTGGCAACGCCAATTGAGGATTGCGATCGCTCTTTGGAGTGGTGAGGAGAGCCGACCATACGTGCAATAATCAGCCATATTATCTGGTACGCGATCGCCTGGACATATGGATGCGCTAATCGGCAAAACTTTACAGGGTGGAAAGTACACCCTCGAACAAGAACTGGGACGCGGCGGCTTTGGGATTACTTTCAGGGCAAATCACCGCTATTTAGGACAGCCTGTAGTCATTAAAACCCTCAACGAATCTCTGCGGCAGCAACCCAATTTTGCTGAGTTCGATCGCAAGTTTCAAGACGAAGCGAGGCGGTTGGCTTCCTGCGTCCATCCGAATATTGTCCGCGTCAGCGATTTCTTTGTCGAAGACGGGCAGCCTTACATGGTGATGGACTACATAGCCGGTCAGAATTTGGGCGATGTAGTCGGTTCAAATAATCCGCTGCCAGAAAATCTCGCAATTCTCTACATCACTCAAATTGGGGCTGCTTTGAAGGCAGTTCATCAAAAGGGTTTGCTGCACCGAGATGTCAAGCCGCAAAACATTCTTTTGCGCCAAGGTACTCAGGAAGTCGTGCTGATTGACTTTGGCATTGCCCGCGAGTTTACTCCTGGTGCAACCCAAAGTCACACTAATATGGTGTCCGACGGCTACGCACCCCCAGAACAGTATTTTGCCCAAGGAAAATATACGCCCGCAACCGATGTTTACGGTATGGCGGCGACGCTTTACACTTTACTGACAGCACAGGTGCCGGTGGCTGCAATTTTGCGTACCAGTCAGCCGATGCCTTCACCCCGCGACTTGCGGCCTCAAGTGAGTCCGGCTGTCAGCTCTGCGGTGATGCGGGGGATGACGGTAGAAGCTCAAAATCGCCCTGCAAGCGTGGATGAGTGGCTGTCGCTGCTGTCGGGTTCGCCAGATTCCGTTACCGGGCCGACGGTGGCGGTGATTCCGGGACACGGGCCTCAGTCGCCTGCGGGTTTCAGAACAGCGCCGGCTGTGGTGTCTTCTGGGGACAACAACCGCAAGGTTTGGTGGATTTTGGGGTTCGTGACGATCGCACTTATTGTTGCAGGTTTGGTCGGTATTGCTAGGGTTTTCCTCAACCGGCCGTCTTCGGAGCCCGCACCGGTGGCCCGGGACGATCGCACTTCGACCCCCGCAGATCCAGACGCGCGCGTGAACCCCGCACCAATTCCCGCGCCGACACCAACGCCGGCCCCGACTCCCAGAGAAACTCCAGCGCCGGCTGCTGAAACTCCGCCGGCTGCTGAGACTCCAGCGCCGGCTGCTGAGACTCCAGCGCCGGCTGCTGAAACTCCAACACCCGCCCCAGCGCCAACACCAGCGCCTTCTCCCGAATCTGTCGAACCCACACCAACAGAAAAACTTGTTGACAAAGAGTTGCCGCCCGATCGATCGCCCGCACCCAGCGAACAACCGGGAACCAATTATCAGAAGACTCCCACAATCCCTGGGTATGCGGTTGGTACGCCGGAAAGTCAGATTTTAGCCGACTTGGGAGAACCGACTGACTCTCAAGCGCGGGGCTATTGGCCGAATACTCGCACCGCACTTTACGAAATACTGCCAAATCGGATTACTCTGGGCTACATATACGATCGCGATTCGGGCGAGCTAGTACAAACAGAGGGTTCTTTTGCCCAGTCTGTGGACGATTTGGTGGTGCGAACCGCCTTAAACGGGATGGTGGGCGGGGCAAACCGGGAGATTTTGCAGGGATTCCGCGACGTGCAGCAGCGCCGGAGTAATCGCTTTACGTTTAGGAAGGGTTCCCTCGAAGGGATAATCGAACGCAACGAGCGCGATCGGATTTACATCGGCGTCTGGGACGACAATTTGCATTAAACTTGGCAGCGCTGACATCCTGCACTCTTGTCAATAAACTTGGGCGGGCTCTCCGGCCCACCCCACAGGAAAACTCAACTATGAGTGGAACAGGCATCTTGCCTGTTCAAAAAAATGGTGCAAGATGTAAATATTCCCGACTCAGCTTTGTGCCAAAATCGAAAATCCAAAATCTAAAATCTAAAATCAATTGACGCAACACAAAATCTTGTCTATAATAGAAGAACGCACAAGGGGCTGTAATGGTTTCGACAGGGTGGCGAAAGCTGCTCCGTGATGCAGGTCGAGAGGGAGTCTACTCTCGTTAATATCGGCTCAAAAAAAATAGTAAATGCGAACAACATCGTTCCTTTCGCTCGCAAAGCCGTAGCTGTAGCCTAAAAACTTCTTGAGCTTGGTTTAGAGTGTATGCCACCTCACTCCGTTAAAGGTAGCATAACAACCCCCAACGGATGCCCTAGCTAAACGTTTCTAGTCGGCTAGCTAGGAAAGCAATCACTAGAAAATCCCCCCATTTGGGATAAAGATGGTTCCCGCCCCGAGGATTAGAGGGGATAAACCTGTGAACGATCGGAAGGTAAATACCCGCTTTGGACGGCAGTTCGATTCTGCCCAGTTCCATAAAAGAAGTGACGTAAAATCAATGGTTTAAGCCATTTGAAAGTTACTTTAAAGCACTAAAAAGGGCAGAGAATTAATTCTGTGCCCTTTTTGTTTGGGCTATTTGGGTAGTCAGTTATTGTAGGGTGCGTCAGGGCGGATTTTTTTCACAACAGACGAAGAATATTCTCCCTGACGCACCCTACTTCCTAAAATCGTATAAGCGGTAGCTGTAGGGTGCGTCGCCAGCCTTCAATCCTCAAAAAAGATCGACAATCTCATAGCGACGCACCTGTTCTTTTGAAGGGCCCGTGGAAGCAACCCTCCGTTTCACTCCGCCCAATATTTTTGTCTTAAGCAAGCTTTTTTATAAATGGTATAAGGTGCGTCATCGGAGAAAACCTTAGTTTTTCGTGCTACATCCACAAATGACGCACCCTACAATCTCAAATCGTATAAGTTACCTACCCATTAGCTACGCTGCAGGCTCATATAATTAGAACTTCACCCTGTCTGTGCGTTCTTGGAGGCTGTCGGGCGATATACTATTAGGCGGTAAAGCATTAAAAATCTTTACAAAGACCCCGATTTCTAAGCCTACTCCTACAAAGGACGGGTGAAAAATTATATGCTGAGCGCTCAAAAGCTGGAAAAATGAACCCAGGAATTGACTTACAAGGAAGTTTTGTAGAAGCCCTGATGAATTTGGGCTTACCGGCGGACATCGCCCAACTGCTTTGGCTACCGCTGCCAATGTTGCTGATGATTGTCGCTGCCGTCTTCGGGGTACTGACTAGCGTCTGGCTGGAACGGAAAATTTCCGCCGCCGCTCAACAGCGGATCGGCCCGGAATTCATCGGCCCTCTGGGAGTGCTAGCACCCGTTGCTGATGGTTTGAAGTTGGTCTTCAAAGAAGACATCGTACCGGCAAAAGCTGACGCGCTGCTATTTACCCTAGGCCCGGTAATTGTGGTGATTCCAGTTTTTCTCTCCTACTTAATCGTGCCCTTCGGAGAGCATATGCTGATCGCCGATATCGGGACAGCAATTTTTCTGTGGATTGCTCTTTCTAGCATTCAGCCGATCGGCTTGCTGATGTCGGGCTATGCTTCAAACAACAAATACGCCCTCCTCGGCGGACTCAGGGCCGCGGCTCAATCCCTCAGCTACGAAATTCCCCTAGCTTTGGCAGTATTGGCAGTTGTAATGATGTCCAATAGCCTCAGTACGATCGACATCGTACACCAGCAAGCCGGCTACGGCATTCTCGGCTGGAATATCTGGCGGCAACCCGCAGGTTTCCTGATTTTCTGGATCGCAGCACTAGCAGAATGCGAACGCTTGCCCTTTGACCTCCCTGAAGCAGAAGAAGAATTGGTAGCAGGATATCAGACTGAGTACACAGGCATGAAATTTGCCTTGTACTATATCGCTTCCTACGTTAACCTCGTCCTTTCTTGCCTGTTAGTAGCAGTTTTGTACCTCGGCGGCTGGGAGTCCCCGATTCCTGTCGAAGTGCTGACAAATGCCCTGGGATTGAGCGAGACGACTCCTTGGTTGGAGGTAATTACCGGCTTGCTGGGCATTACAATGACCATGCTGAAAGCCTACTTTTTCTTGTTTCTGGCAGTTCTGCTCCGCTGGACTCTGCCGCGAGTTCGGATCGACCAATTGCTAAATTTGGGATGGAAGTTTTTACTTCCCGTTGCTTTAGTTAATTTGCTGTTGACCGCAGCTTTGAAGCTTGCCTTTCCCTTTGCTTTTGGCGGTTAATTCGTAATAGGTAACAGAACAGATAATAGCTAACCTAGAGTAGCTGTTAACTCTCGTGACCTATTATCAATTAGCAATTACCAAAAACTCAAGTACAGAGAGAGAACACGATGCTAAAATTCCTCAATCAAGTAGGCGAATACGCCAAAGAGACTCTTCAAGCTGCTAAGTATATCGGTCAAGGGCTATCTGTTACTTTTGACCACATGAGACGCCGCCCGATTACGGTGCAGTATCCTTACGAGAAATTAATTCCTTCCGAACGTTTCCGGGGCAGGATTCACTTTGAATTTGACAAGTGCATCTCCTGCGAAGTTTGCGTTCGAGTGTGTCCGATCAACTTACCGGTGGTGGATTGGGAATTTAACAAAGAAACTAAGAAGAAGCAACTCAAGCACTACAGCATCGATTTCGGAGTGTGTATATTCTGCGGCAACTGCGTAGAATATTGTCCGACGAATTGTTTGTCCATGACAGAAGAGTATGAGTTAGCCACCTACGAACGTCATGAATTGAATTTTGACAACGTGGCCCTCGGACGTTTGCCCTACAAGGTTACAGATGACCCGATGGTGACACCGATGCGGGAATTCGCTTATTTGCCGAAAGGTGCGATCGACCCTCATGAAGTTTCCTACACCGATCGCCGCGCCGGTCTGCGTCCAGAGGAAATTATCGAAAAGTAGGTCATTAGTCATTAGTCAGCAGTCATCAGTCATTAGTGAAATAACCAATTATTAATGACTGCTAACTAATGAGGAAAAACGAAAAATAGAAAACTAATAATTGAGGATAAAAAATTGTGAATCTAGCTGAAGGGGTTCAAATTGTTTCATTTGGCATACTGTCCGTAATGATGATTGCAGGAGCACTAGGAGTAGTGCTGTTCTCAAATATCGTTTACTCAGCCTTTTTGCTGTGCGGCGTATTTACCAGCATTGCCGGCTTGTACCTGTTGCTGAATGCCGACTTTGTAGCAGCAGCGCAGGTATTGATTTATGTGGGCGCTGTTAACGTCTTGATTTTGTTTGCGATTATGTTGGTGAACAAGCGCGAAGATTTCCGCACAATTCCCAACGCTTGGGTGCGTCAAGTAGCCACAGCAGTGGTTTGTGCTGGTTTATTTGCGCTTTTGGGTACGATGGTGGTGTCTACTCCTTGGGCTATTGTGGCGACGACAGGAGCACCTGCACAAAGTTCGATCGTCACAATCGCCAAACATTTCTTCACCGACTTTTTGCTGCCTTTCGAGTTAGCATCAGTATTTTTGTTGATGGCAATGGTAGGAGCAATTGTGCTAGCACGCCGCGATTTCTTGCCCGATGAATTGTCCAACAAGCTATCTGAAACACCAGCTTTTAGTTTGCCGGAAAGACCTCGCGAATTAGTTTCTGCGGGAGATGTGTCTTCGCCAGAATCTAAGTAATATTATGGTGCGCTAAGCGCACCATAGTGTTAGTTTTGTAGTAACTTTAGATTGAGACAAAATCGCAAAATTTATGCAACTGCAACTCCAGTATTTCCTGTTATTAGGCGCCGCACTTTTCTGTATTGGTATTTACGGTTTGATTACCAGCAGAAATGCAGTGCGCGTGTTGATGTCCATCGAGTTGATGCTGAATGCTGTCAATCTCAATTTGATGGGTTTCTCAAATTATCTCGATCCGGTACAAATTAAGGGTCAAGTATTTACCGTGTTTGTAGTTACGGTAGCGGCGGCTGAAGCTGCGGTGGGTTTGGCAATTGTTTTGGCGATTTATCGCAACCGCAATACCGTAGACATGGAAGAATTTAATTTGCTGAAGTGGTAATTAATCAATAGTCATCAGTCATCAGTCATCAGTCATCAGTCATTAGCGACCAAATAATGCAGATTAAAGACTGATGACTAAGGACTAAGGACTAAGAACTAATGACTTCTAGTAATTTCTAGAGTAATTCTGCCACCGAAATCAGGGATAGGGGCAGCAGGTTTCGAGAGTTGTAGTTTAACTTTTTCGACTAACGGTAGTTGTAAAAGCGCTTGAACAATAGTATCTGCTAGGCGTTCGATTAATAAAAACTTCGACTCTTTGACTAGCTTTTGAATCAGAGTAATTGCGCTGCGGTAATCAAGAGTATGTTGAATATCATCACTTTTTCCAGCTTGCGATAAATCCAGCCAGAGAGTAACATCCACTTCAAACCACTGGCCCAAAACTTGCTCTTCCGGCAGATAGCCCGTATATCCGTAACAGCGAATTCCTGTAAGTTGAATAGAATCCATTTTGCAATAAACTAAAAGTGCGTTGCCTAACCAATTTGTATTAAACCAGATAAAGTTATCTGTCTCTTCCCTCTCTTTCCTTGCCCCCTTTTCCTCTTCCCTCTGCGCCCTCTGCGCCCTCTGCGGTTCAATCACTCTTATTCTATCTTAAATTTCACAACCGTCCTCCTTTCTCCAACTTGTCCAATAAATCCTCAGCAACTTCATACCATTTCCGCCTAATTTCAGCATCTTCTGGCTTTTCTGTCAAGGTACGACCTTGGAGTTCTGGATATTTATTGTAATATAATTCATCAACTTTTTGATAGAATACATCTTGATTAATGTTGAGATTTTTGCGCCGTTTACCAATCTTTTCTTGACGAATTATTTCCGATTCCTCTAAGGATGTATCGGGAGGTTGCTGACGGGAAGAAAATTTAGGTAACTCCGGCAACTTGGGCAACGTGAAACCCGATTTGACTACACTAAAAGCTAAAATTCCCGGTACCAAAATCACACTTAAACTCCCTAGGGTTTTCCAAGGAATTAACTTGAATGTGCTGTTGTGGTTAACAATTTGAGGATTTTGGCGAACAGGAGTATGATTGCTGGTAGCAGTTTGAGTGGCGTTTTTGAAAGGGCGGCCGACAAAGTTCATTGTCACCATTTGGGAAATTATACTGCCAAGTTGAGAGAGTTTTGGATCTTTGAGTGCTTCGCGGACTGCTTTTGCAGATTGGTAGCGATCGCCCGGTTGTTCTGCTAACATCTTATCCAATACCGTGGCTAAATTAGGGCTGACACTGACGTGCGATCGCCAATCCCAAGTTTTGTTATTGATATCGTACAATTTTTGAGGCTTTTTGCCGCTTAGCAGTACCAAAGCCGTCACGGCTAAAGCGTACAAATCGCTAGCTGCAGAAACTTTCCCCAGCCGCATTTGTTCGGCTGGCGAATAACCCTGTTTGCCGATCGCCGTATCCGATTGTCCGTTAAACTGAAGTACGGCATTGGCTGCGATTTGTTTAACAGAACCGAAATCAATTAAAAAGGGTAATTTGTCAGCATGATGCTGAATAATATTATCCGGGGAAATATCGCGGTGAATTAAATTTTTCGAGTGGATGTATTCTAAAACTGGTAAAAGCTGAAATAGCAGTTGAGTAACTTCAGCTTCGGTAAAATTTTTACCTTGTTGCTGACGCGATATCAATATTTCTTCGTAGGTTTGACCTTTGATATAATCTTGGACTAAAAATAAAGATGGATTCCCGGCCAAATCGGTTCGCAGGAGTTCTCGAAACCGGGGAATTTGCGGGTGTTGGAGGTTGTAAAGCATACTCGCTTCGCGATCGAACAATTCGGCGGCTTTCGGGCTGTGAACCACCGGAGAAAACTCTTTGAGCACGCAGTGTTCGTTGTAGCGGTTGATATCTTCGGCGAGATAAGTGCGCCCGAAGCCACCGCGGCCCAATTCGCGGAGGATGCGGTAGCGTTTTTCGAGAGTCGAACCTGGGGTGAGGAGAGAGGAGTTAGACATAAACCACGGCAAATTGTTCGATTTGGGGAGTCGTCGAGCACAGTATAACTTATTGTAGCTAAGTTTGTTTGAATGCGAGAGAAGGAAGGGCGATCGCTTTTTTTGGGATGGATGAAGAAGAAGCGACACTTTGGTTAAGATTCAGTATCTACAGGATATCGTAGGGGCGGGTTTTACCAACCATCTATGTTAGCAACCAACAATATAATAAACCCGCCCCCACTTGGGCGGCAAATCCAAATCTACATTTTTGGCATTCGATCGAACATCAGGTTTATCTGGATTATCCGCTGTCTAGGGGCGGGTTTATATAAATTGTTCGCGAACATCAAATATTGTTGGTAAAACCCGCCCTTACAGGCTTTTTTATTGTCGGGTTCGATCGGCTGTCGAGGATTTACAAATCCCGATGAGTAAACCCCTTCGCATCCTTCCCAACATAACTAGCGGCAACATGGCCATCTCCAACAACTCGATACTTATAGGTAATCAACCCCTCTAAACCAACAGGCCCGCGAGGTGGCATTTGCTGCGTGCTAATCCCCACTTCTGCACCAAAACCGTAGCGAAAACCGTCGGCAAATCGAGTCGAACAATTGTGATAAACTCCGGCCGCATCGACTCCATTTAAAAATGTTTCGGCGGCTTCGCTGTCTTCGGTGACAATGACATCTGTGTGTCTGGAACCGTATGTATTGATATGGTTAATTGCCTCTTCCACAGAATCTACTATTTTGATTGACAAAATTAAATCGCTGTATTCTGTAGACCAATCCGCTTCATTTGCTTCGGCAATATTTTCGAGGATGCCGCGAGTTTTTTCGTCTCCCCGCAGTTCGACTTGTTTCTGCTGCAAAGCTGCGGCAACTGCGGGCAGAAATTTGGGGGCGATCGCACTGTGAACTAACAAAGTTTCAATGGCATTGCAGGCGGCTGGATACTGAGTTTTTGCATCTACAGAAATCTCTACGGCTTTCTGAATATCCGCTGCTTTGTCTGCGTACAAATGACAAATTCCGTCGGCGTGTCCCAACACTGGAATTCGGGTGTTTTCCTGCACGAACCGCACGAAAGAGTTAGAACCTCTGGGAATAATCAAATCTACATATTCATCCATTTTGAGCAGTTCGATTGTTTCTTCCCGCGTGGTTAGCAACTGCACGACTTCTGGATTAACCGCAGTTTCTGCTAATGCTTGATGTATCACTTTTGTCAAGATTTCGCAGGAACGGACTGCTTCTTTGCCACCTTTGAGAATGACGCCATTTCCAGATTTGATTGCCAAGGATACTATCTGAATTAACGCCTCTGGGCGCGCTTCAAAAATAATGCCTAAAACGCCCAAAGGACAGGTGATGCGCTTCAGAATTAATCCTGTATCCAATTCGCGGTGGATTTGCACGACACCGATCGGATCTGGGAGTTTCGCAACGTCGCGCACGCCCGCGATCGCACTTTTCAACTTGCTCTCATCCAACTTGAGGCGATCGTACAGCGGTTTCGCAATTCCATCAGCCTCAGCCGCCTTGCAGTCAGCAGCATTCGCCGCCACAATATCCGGCGCAGCAGCTTCTAAAGCTTTCGCAATAGCTTCAATAGCTTGATTTTTGATCTCAGCGGACAAAACTGCCAATTTTCTAGCAGATACGCGCGTTTTTTGGGCAATTTCAATAATAGACATGGCAGTCACTTTTAAATAGTTTTGATTGTTGGGTTTTGAGTTTTGAGTTTGGAATTGAATCCGCAAAAATAAATTTCGGGGCGGTTTTCAGTCTTAACAATTCTAGAGGAAATTCTATATTTTTGTTGAGACCCCTGACCGCAATCCGCATTAACAGGTTACAACAGTGAAGTATAGATAAAATCCCACGGTCATTTCCATTTGTCAATAACCTTTGGAGATTATTATGTCATCTCATGCCCCTTTACGCAAGGCAGGGCGAGCCGCCAAAGCCGGCGTTAAACTGATACAGAAAGCTGGCCCAAATCTCGTTTTAGCTTCCGGCGTCACCATCAGCCTGCTGTTTGGTATGGTGTTAGCGCTATCCTTAGCCTCAGTTTTGATTCTCAACAGTCCCGATCCAGTCGCCGGATTGGCGATCGCACTTCCCATAACTCTGATTTTTAACATCGCTGCTTTTTTCTTATCACCTTACTTGATGGACTTAAGCCAAAATTGGTTATACCATACTCGCTGGGTTTCCCTAGCAGAAATTGAAAGCCTAAGTCCAGAAACAGCTAAAGTTATTAAGAAGGTTTGCAAGCAGAAAAAACTCTCTTGTCCGCGTTTAGGAATTATCGACGACCAAAACCCTACTGCTTTTACTTACGGTTCATTTCCCAACAGCGCTCGGTTAGTCGTCAGTCAAGGTCTTTTTACCTATTTAGACGACGAGGAAATTGCCACTGTTTACGCCCACGAACTAGGTCACATCGTCCACTGGGACTTTGCGGTAATGACTTTAGCTTCGACTTTGGTGCAGATTACTTATTTAATTTACACTACTGCTCAAAGGATGGGTCGAAGTGGTGGCGAAAAAGCTAAAGATGCGGCCGGTACGGTAGCTGCTGTTGCTTATTTGTTTTACATCGCAGGCACTTATTTATTGCTGTATTTGTCGCGGACGCGAGAATATTTTGCCGACCATTTTGCTGCCGAAACAACCGGAAATCCCAATGCTTTATCCCGCGCTTTGGTAAAAATTGCTTACGGTATTTTGGAAGAAGGACAAAGAGCAACAGAACCCAGCAGCTTATTAGAAGGAACTCGCGCTTTAGGCATTTACGATGCCAAAGCTGCCACATCTACTGGCACTGCTTACCGGATTTCTTCGGAACCAGAAAAGATTGGGCGAGTGTTTTTGTGGGATATGTTTAATCCGTGGGGTTGGTGGATGGAATTGAACTCGACTCACCCGCTGACTGGTAAACGAGTTCGCGCTTTGAGCACTTATGCCGAACAATTAGGCTTAGATATTGAGTTTGACATGGGGCGAATTGTCGGCGAAGGCAACGATTTGAGCAAGCGGAGATTGTACGGCAATTTTGTGTTCGATTTGCTGCTGTACAGTGCAGAAACTCTGGGCTTAGCGGTGGGTTTTGCGATCGGCATTTCCCTGTATGCTGTAAACCCGATGATGATGGTTGCTTGTCCTTTGATCGGTTTGGGTGCAGGAATTTTGCTCAAAACTCTGGTGATGTTCCCGAATTACCAACAAGCAGAACATTTGGATGTTTTAACCTTAATGTCTGACCCTTACGCAAGTCCTTTGCGGGGTCAACCGGCGCAACTACAAGGCGAATTAATTGGTCGCGGCGATGCGGGTTATACCTTCGGTTCCGATCTGAAATTGCAAGATAGAACGGGAATGATTTATCTGCGCTATGCTTCTCGTTTTGGGCCAATTGGTAATTTTATGTTTGGCATGAAACGGGTTGAAAGTTTGATTGGGATGGATGTTAGGACTTTGGGTTGGTTCCGCCGGGGTGTTGCACCTTGGATGGATTTGATTCAGCTTGAAAGCGATAGCGGTACGGTGGTTAACAGTTATCACCGCTTCTGGTCTTTTGTGATGGGTATCGGTGCGATCGTTCTTGGTATTGCGGCGCTATTTGTTTCATTTCCAGCTTAACAGTTGACAGGTAAAACCTTTTAAGTTAAATATAATTAAGCTCGCATTTTAGAGCTTATTTTTTTTGCTCCATACGGTACTATTAAATTGAATACCGCTCTCAATCATCTTTTTTGCTGGACAAAAGAGTGAGTTTACGAACCGCTTTAGATTTGTTAGCGAAGGAGCGCGATAGCGCTGTTGGAGAAAAAAAAGAAAGCAAGAAGTAAAGAAGGAGATAGGTAATCTTATAGCTGGAAGGAAATAATTCATTTATGAGCAAACATGACAATAAAAATTGCTACAATTAGCTTGTTGTTGATGGTATTAAGTTTAGCAATCAGCAGTCCTAGGGAAAAACTTAGCGGAAACTTAACAAAAATGACCGCTAAAACGGAAAACCAGAACCCAAAAAATACCATGCAAATTATTCTCGATGACAGCGCCAAACTAGAAAAACTAGCTAGCAATTTCCAATTTATAGAAGGCCCGATTTGGCATCCAGACGGCTTTTTGCTGTTCAGCGATATTCCCGCCAATATTATCTATAAATTTGGCTCAAATCAGCAAGTTGAGGTATTTCGCAGCCCTTCGGGAAAAGCCAACGGGAATACTTTAGATAAAGAAAACCGCTTACTTACTGGCGAACACGAAAATCGCCGCGTCTCCCGTACAGAAAAGGACGGAAAAGTTATCACCTTGGCGGATAGATACGAGGGTAAGCGCCTCAACAGTCCGAACGATTTGGTTGTTAAATCCGATGGCAGCATTTATTTTACCGATCCGTCCTACGGTGTCAGTAAAGAGCAGGAAGAATTGGGCTTTTACGGTGTTTATAGGCTGGCACCCGACGGAAAATTAACTCTGCTGGTTAAGGATTTGGTGCTGCCGAATGGCATCGCTTTTTCACCAGACGAGCGAAAACTTTATGTCAACAATTCGGAAGCGGGATACATTGCCGTTTTCGATGTAAAACCGGACGGAACTGTTACTAACCAGCAGCTTTTTGCGGAGTTAAAAGATGCCAGTCAAAGGGGAGTACCCGACGGTTTAAAAGTTGATGTAGAGGGGAATGTTTACAGCACCGGGCCGGGGGGAGTGTGGATTTTTTCGCCGGATGGCAAGCTTTTGGGGAAGATTTCTGTGCCTGAGACGGCGACTAATTTGGCTTGGGGAGAAAGCGATCGCAAAACGCTTTATATTACCGGAAGTACAAGTCTTTATCGGATTCGGCTTAAAATTGCGGGCGTGCGGGCTGGAAAATAATCTAAAATCGGGCGATGTTGAAAGTAAAGCGGTTTGTCGTGAGGACTTTATTCCTTACGGCAAACACTTTTTATTAGGGGTAATTTACCGGGGATGATACAGCATATTCCATGTATATGTGGTACACACAAGAAGAGAGACGCGAGTAAGGTGCGTCGCAAACCGTCAATCTGCAATCTTTATCAAATATGAAGGAGCGACGCACCCTACCGATTAACACCACATAATATAGCTGCTACTGTACTTCATGAACCCACCGAATATGCTGTATAATCGTACTTTGGAAAATCAGTCATTCCCTATTCTAAAATCTAAAATATAAAATGGTATTAATAGCTCGGTTGCACAAATTTCTAACTGCTACAGTCGATCGCACATCGCGATCGCACACAATATTTTGGTTGACTCTGAGCCTGACATTTGCCGCCATCTATGCTATTTTAGGACTCAAGCAAGCCTTTAGCGGTGAGTATATCGTACAAGACGATGCGAGGCAGCACGTTTTCTGGATGATGCGATTTGTCGATCCTGAATTATTCCCCAACGATTTCATTGCTAATTACTTTCAATCTGTCGCCCCCGCAGGATACAGCACCCTCTACAAATTAGCAGCAACAGTTGGCATTCAGCCGCTATTTTTTCACAAAATATTGCCGCTATTTCTAGGCTTAATCTCCACTTATTACTGTTTTGGCCTTTGCCTAGAAATGTTGCCAGTGCCGATGACTGGATTTATTGCATCTTTGCTGTTAAATCAGCATATGTGGATGACTGATGATTTGGCTTCCACAACGGCAAGAGCTTTTATATATCCGATATTTCTGGCTTTTTTATATTATTTGTCGCGCAGTTCCTTGCTGCCTTGTTTGGGAGCGATCGCCCTGATCGGACTATTCTATCCTCCTTACGCCTTGGTTGCTGCCGGAATTTTAGTTTTGCGGCTGCTATGCTGGGAAAAGGGCAGTTTGCGCTTGTCGGGCGATCGCACAAATTACCTATTTTGCACTACAGGTTTGGGATTAATATTTTTAGTAATGCTGCCCTATGCCTTAGATCATTCTGAATTTGGCCCAACTTATACCGCAGCAGAAGCGAAGCAAATGGCCGAATTTGTCCCCCGCGGTAGAAATGCTTTTTTTCATCCAAATCCTAAAGATTATTGGCTGACAGGGCGGGGTAGCGGGATGTTTCCCAAGTCGCTGTTTACGCCTGTAACTCACTGTGTCGGATTGTTATTTCCGCTGCTGCTGTTTTTGCGATCGGCTTTTCCCTTAGCAAATCAGATTCAAAGCAAAATCTGGCTTTTGCTTCAGCTATTTCTAGCATCATCGGCGATGTTTTTTGCGGCTCACGCTACCATTTTTAAGCTGTATCAACCCGGTAGATATACAGCGTATAGCTTGCGATTTATTGTTATTTTAATAACTGCGATCGCCCTCACTTTAATTATCGATGGAGTCGGTCATTGGGCATCAAAAACAGCAACAATATTTCATTTAAAAAATCTAGTTGCACTAATTACGACAGCGCTCATCGCTGTCGCAGTAATGCTTTACCCCTGCTTTGCCAAAAAATTTCCCACCGTCGGGTATGTAGAAGGTAAAATGCCAGCTTTGTACAAATTTTTTGAGCAACAACCTAAAGATATCTTGATTGCTTCGATCGCCACCGATACGGATCATTTGCCAACCTTTAGCCAGCGTTCGGTTCTGGTGGCAAAGGAATATGCAGTGCCTTATCAGAAAGGCTACTACAGCAAATATCAGCAGCGACTTAACGATTTAATTCGCGCTCAATACACTCCCGATAGAGCTGTATTGCAAAATTTTATCAATCAATATGGAGTTGATTTTTGGATGCTCGATCGCAATGCTTTGAGTCTTCAGTATATAAAGGATGATGGCTGGCTAAATCAATTTGATTCTATACCGGAGGCGAGCCTTTCTCTAGAACAAGGGAAAATTCCCGCCTTAGCTTCAGCAATGACAAGTTGTGCGGTTTTTCAGAATGAAATTGTAGTGGTTTTGGATGCGTCTTGTATTGGTAAAATGACCGGAATTAGGACGGATAAGAGCCAAAAATAAATTCGTTACCATCCTCTGACTGGAAATCAGAAAAAAATCGGGTATATTGACTAAAAATATTGGTTTTCCGGTTGAACCGGAGGCAAAAAAAACGGTTTGCGGTCATAAAATTAGTAGTTTAGTGATTTGTAGGCACAATCCCCCTATGGTTGCAACTCCTAATTGGTAATGTTGCAGATATCGTGCAATTAAATAATCTCCGCAATCAAAGGTGAATTATATATCCGGGGCCAAGTTCGCAGACAATGAAAATTGCACAAAAGCTCGATCGCCAATTATCTCTTGGGCAAAAACATGACAACACTTTACGTCAACCCGCAAACAGGCAGCGATTCCGCAGCCGGAAGCCAATGGGCCCCATTCAAAACTATAGCCCGCGCGATCGTCAGTCGCGCTGCATCGGGAACTACGATTCAGTTATCACCGGGAACTTACAGCGCAGCTAGTGGTGAAAAATTCCCCTTGGAAATTCCATCGGGAGTAAAAGTTATTGGCAATGAAACTAACAAAGGTAGAGGCATTCTAATTCAAGGCAGCGGCAAATTTGTCAGTCCCACCGCTGCGGGACAAAATATCACCATACTGCTAGCAAGTAATTCCCAATTGCGGGGAGTAACTGTTACGAATCTCGATAGTCGCGGCACGGGAGTCTGGATTGAGTCAACTTCTCCGACTGTGGCTAACTGCACTTTCACACTTTGTAAGCGCGGAGGCGTTTTTGCCACGGGTAGCGCTAATCCTGTGATTCTCGACAACCTATTTGTGGCAAACTCTGCGGCTGGGGTGATTATGGCGGGAACTGCTAAGGGAGTAATACGGCGCAATATTTTTCAAAAGACGGATTTGGGCATTTCTCTGGAAGCTCAGTCGGCTCCTTTGATTGCTGATAACCAAATTTTGGAAAATCGCTCCGGTATAGTTTTAGCAGGAGAATCTCAGCCGATTTTACGCAATAATCGCATTGAAAAAAATACGGAATACGGTTTGACTGCGGAGGAAAAGTCGCTGCCAGATATGGGGAATGCTAAAGATTTGGGCGGCAATATTTTTATGAATAACGGTGAATTAGACTTGCAAAATGCGACTGGGGTTAAGATTTCTGCGGTGGGAAATCAGCTCAATTCTTCGCGGGTGAAAGGTTTATTTGATTTGGGCAATGTGACGCCAACTCCGACTCCTGGCGGGCAAAAGTTTAGCGACATCAGCACGCACTGGGCTAAGGATTTTATCGATCGCTTGGCAAAGATGAATATTGTTAGCGGGTTTCCCAACGGCACTTTTCAACCTTACGAGATTGTAACTAGAGCTCAGTATGCGGCGATGTTGGCGAAGGCGTTTGAATTGATGCCGCGCCGTGAGGCGACGGTTTTTAAGGATGTGGCGGCGGATTTTTGGGCCAAAGGAGCGATCGACCAAGCTAATCGAGCTGGGTTTTTGGCTGGATATCCAGACAGCACGTTTCGCCCGCAGCAGAATTTGACTAGAGTTCAGGCGATCCTATCTTTGGTAAACGGCTTGCAGTTGGTGGGCGGCAACCCCAATTCTTTGAGCGTTTATGTCGATCGAGCTCAGATTCCCAGTTTTGCCACCGACTCCATAGCAACCGCCACAGAGCGCAAAATCGTGGTCAACTATCCCGCGCGCGAAAAGCTTTCGCCCGCCCACGACATCACCCGTGGCGAGATATCCGCCCTCATCTACCAAACTCTGGTAGCCACAAAGCGGGCCGAGCCCATTAACTCTCCTTACATCGTCTAAGGCAATTGAGAGACAAGGGAGAGGATAACTTGGGGTACAAAGAACTCACATCTTGCACCATTCTTAAGAACAGGCAGGATGCCTGTTCCACAAAGAGTAGATTTTCTTGTGGGGCGTAGGGGTTGGGCAGGAGAGCCCACCCTGAAAGGATTATGGAGAATGGTGCAATATCTCAGAAGAACCAACCCATCTCTCCTCCCCCTTGTCTCCGATTGCCTCACTCTCACCCACTCTCACCCCTCTCACCCGCTTCCACTCTCCCAAGTCTTGATTTGCTAGTACCCGAATCGTTTTATGATTAAACATTAAGAAATTAAGCAATCCTTAAGGTTCGACTGTCAGATTATGGCTAAAATTCAATTCTCTCGGGGTATAGACGAAGATGCTGTGCCCGAAGTGCGCCTAACCCGTTCTAAAAGCGGAGAGCAAGGCACTGCCACGTTTATCTTTGAAAATCCCAAAGCTCTCAGCAGCACCAGTACCGAAGACATTACTGGAATGTACCTGATCGACGACGAAGGCGAACTCCTCACTCGTGAGGTTAAGGCTAAGTTCATCAACGGTCAGCCTGCGGGTTTGGAAGCTCTTTATCTAATGAAAAGTTCCGCAGAATGGGATCGATTTATGCGTTTCATGGAACGCTACTCGGAAGCCAACGGTTTAGGATTTAGCAAGGCATAATTGATGGGGAATAGGGCATGGGGCATGGGGCATGGGGCATGGATTATTGGTTATTAGTTATTTGATAATGAATAACTAACAACGAACAAATCACAACTAACTGATGACTTCTTTCCTCTTCCCTTTTCCTGATTTCCTCTTCGTTCTTGCTTCTTTCTTTTTCCTTAAATATCTGTTATATGACGCAAATTCCTCATCCCGATTTATCTAAAATAACCGTAAATTGTGCTATCATTACTGTTAGCGACACGCGCTCGGCAGAAACAGACAAGAGTGGCTTGTTAACCAAGAAGCTGCTAAAAGATGCGGGTCACTCTGTGGTAGCTTACACTGTTGTTAAAGATGATGCGGCAAAAATTGTATTGCAAATGCAGGCTTTTTCCCAGCGTGAAGATGTGGATGCAATCATTTTTAACGGCGGCACGGGCATCGCTCCCCGAGATACCACCTATGATGTGATGGAGAGTTTGCTCGACAGGATTTTACCCGGATTTGGGGAGATATTTCGGTTTTTGAGCTATCAAGAAATTGGTTCGAGGGCGATCGCCTCTCGCGCAGTTGCAGGCGTGTATCAAGGCAAGTTAGTCTTTTCTCTTCCGGGCTCTAGCAATGGCGTGAAACTAGCTGTCGAAAAGCTAATTTTACCGGAATTAGTTCACTTGGTGACGCAGTTGCGCGGAGGGTGAGAGCGAAAGTTCGGTTAATCGACTGACAATCAAGAAATTTGGTTACAAGCCCCCCGATGCTTCCGTGGAGTGAGAAAAAAGCTTTGAATCCTCATCGCCAGCCCCCGGTTTAATCGGTGAGGTCGCTTTCTTCAATCTCTTAAATCTAAAATCTAAAATCTAAAATCTAAAATCTAAAATCGATCGACTCGTCCGAGGCATCCGTGGAGTGAGAAAAAAGCTTTGAATCCTCATCGCCAGCCCCGGTTTGATCGGTGAGGTCGCTTTCTTCAATCTCTTCAATCTCTTCAATCTAAAATCTAAAATCTAAAATCTAAAATCTAAAATCGATCGGCTCGTCCGAGGAATCCTCGGTGAGGTCGCTTTCTTCAATCTCTTCAATCTCTTCAATCTAAAATCTAAAATCTAAAATCTAAAATCGATCGGCTGGCTGCATTCACCGCAAGAAACGGGTGGCTTTGCGCCTACTCTATGGCTAAAGTGAGGAAACATCAAAATTCCCTTGACTTAGACTAAATGATTTCGATGAAAAATGCGAGTGTCAGTGCTAGCGAAGATTATCACCGGATTGCTGGGGCGATCGCCTTTATGCGACAACACCACCTAAACCAGCCCAATCTGGCAACTGTGGCCCAACACATAGGACTGAGTGAATATTATTTTCAACGGCTATTTACTCAATGGGCCGGCATTAGCCCCAAGCGGTTTTTGCAATATCTGACAGTTGAATATGCCAAGTCAAAAATCACTCAGACTAAAAGCCTTCTAGACCTAACATTAGATGTGAGACTATCGAGTCCTGGACGATTGCACGATTTATTTGTGAACTTAGAAGCAATGTCGCCAGGGGAGTTCAAAGCAGGCGGAGCAGGTTTACAAATTCGCTATGGCATTCATAATACCCCCTTTGGCACATCACTAATCGCGACAACGGCCCGCGGTATTTGTAATCTTTATTTCTTGGATACAACCGATGAACAAACCGCCGCACAAAGACTGCGATTGGGATGGAAAAATGCTGAAATTATCCGCGATGAGCAAACCACTCAATCATTGTGTGACCTGATTTTCAATTCAGAAACTCTCAGCGAACAAAAGCCACTAACGCTGTTGGTAAAAGGCACTAACTTTCAGATTCAAGTTTGGCGAGCACTTTTGCAATTGCCATTTGGTGCGATCGCAACTTATCAGAGTATAGCTCAAATGGTAGCTCGCCCAACTGCTGCTAGAGCTGTAGGAAATGCGATCGGTAAAAATCCGATCGGCTATCTAATTCCGTGTCACCGAGTCATTCGAGAATCTGGGGAACTGGGTGGCTATGGCTGGGGAGTAGAGCGTAAAACAGTCATGTTAGGTTGGGAAGCTAGCCGTACAATCTGCGATCGATCTCGATAGCATTACTATTTTTGCTACTTGCCTTCGCGATCGATCGCAGATAAATTTCAGGGTGCAAGGTCGATCGAGGAATTCGCAATATGTCAAAATACACTAGAAACATTGTGTACCGCCAGTTTTTCAATGACGCTGCCTACCGGATCTCGTTCTCCTGCTTTGTTCCAAACGCTTTCGCTGGTAGCTGACCCGATCGCATTTTTCGATCGCAACTCTGCCAAATACGGCGATACATTTACCGCCCGCGTGTTGGGGCCCGCTTCGCCCCCCGTGGTGTTTCTGGGCCGTCCAGAAGCGATTCAGGCGGTGTTTACGACCTTAGCCGATGCCTTTGAGTTTGGCAAAGTGACCAACGTATTTCGCCCGCTGGTGGGAAATGAATCCCTAATTATGAATGAAGGGCCGCGACATCTGCGACAGCGACAGCTATTAATGCCCGCGCTGCATCGGGAACAGTTGCAGAGTCAAGGGCATTTGATTGTTGATTTGACGAAAAAGCAGACGATCGACTGGAAAGCCCCAGATGCGATCGCAGTCCGCGAAGAAATGTCAGAAATTTCGCTGCAAGTCATCTTGCAAGTCGTGTTTGGATTAGTGCCGGGAGAGCGCTACGAACGGCTGAAACAATTGCTCAGCAAGCTTTTAGAAGCGATTACCTCTGAACTGTACTCCCTACAATTTTTCTTTGAACCGTTGCAGCAAAATTTGGGCTCTTGGAGTCCGTGGGGGCAGTTTTTGCAGCAGATGGCGGAGATTGACTCGCTGATTTATGCGGAAATTGCCGAGAGGCGATCGCATTCCCTGGATTCGTCTCGCACGGATATTCTGTCGGTGTTGATGATGGCCCGCGACGACACCGGCGAATCCATCGGCGATCGAGAATTGCGCGATCAGTTGATGACGCTGTTGTTGTTAGGACATGAAACGACTGGATCGGCGTTGACTTGGGCGTTTTACTGGCTGCATCTGTTTCCCGAATGTCTCGCTAGATTGCGGCAGGAATTGGATGAATTGGGCGAGAATCCCGATCCCGTGGCGCTTTCGCAGTCGCCCTACTTAACAGCAGTCTGCAAGGAAGCGCTGCGGGTTTATCCAATTGCCTTAATTTCGCAGCCGCGCAAGGTGAAACGGACGATCGAACTCGAAGGCTATACCTATCAACCGGGAACGATTTTAATCCCCTGTGTCTATTTGGCCCACCGTCGCCCTGAAACCTACGAAAATCCGGATCGGTTCAATCCCGATCGCTTTTTAGATCGCAAGTTTTCCGCCTCTGAATTTTTACCGTTTGGAGGCGGGAGTCGAAGCTGCATCGGGATGGCGTTATCGATGTTTGAAATGAAGCTGGTGTTAGCAACAGTGCTGTCTTCGCGCGAGTTTGTATCGAATCTCGATCGACCAATTCGTCCCGCCCGCCGGGGAATCACCTTTGTGCCGCCCGATCGGTTTCGATTAACGGTTGTGGGCGATCGGCGTTAGATTCATTGCAGTAAAACGCCGTGTCAAGCAAGATATATTATTCGATGAAAATCCCCGCAACTTTGTCTTCATTCATAGTCATGTGTGCCACAAATTCATCACCACCATCTTCAAAACTCAGCTTCCACAAATAAATCGGACAATTACCTTGTTTTATCTCACCAAAATAATTAAATGAGTATCCCTTTTTCATGCGGGAAGCGAGCTGCTCGCTAACATCGTCAAACATTTTTTGTGTAATGCTCGCTTTGTAGCCTGCATCACCGACTGTAGTAAAAAGATCGTAATTCTTCGATGCCGTGGCATCCAAGATAACCTGCAAACAATCGATGACGTTTTGAGAGGGGGCTGTCGGGTTCATGAAGATGTCCTTCTTTTAGGGTGCTATCAAAATGTCTAACAAATGGCGCTGTGAATAGCTTCTACGGGTGTCTCATATCAAATTCGGTAGCATCGGAATTATTTATCGGTAGGGGGCGCGATCGCCGAAATGTTTATTTAAATCCACAGATTAGACTATTTACACTCACGCACCGCCCCAAGGATTGAATAATATCGATGCAGCTTTACTATTTATAGCAGTTTTCAACCAGATGAAATAAATACAGCTTTAGACACGGCACCGCCGTGTCCTACCCGATCTCTGTACTTCACTCTACTGAAAACCGCTATATTGCCTTAGCAACAACAGTGCGGTGTCGGACTGTATTGCAAGTGATTTTCGGCTGTGCAAAACCGGAATCTACCAAAGCTTGCTCGATATCCAACCCAAAATACTGATCCAAATAAGGCTCCGTACTCTTGAGCAAAGTCAAAATATAAGGAGGCATTTTGGCATAAACTTCCGACTGAGGATTCATATCCATAATTGTCAAATGTCCACCAACACGCAGCAAACGCCTCGCTTCCCGGAATATTTCTCTAGTAGCTTTTTGAGGCAATTCGTGACAAACTAAACAAATAGAAACTAAATCAAAAGCCGCCGCCGGTAAACCAGTAGATTCAGCAGCAGCGTGCACCCAAGTCGGAGATTTTTGATTTAAAGATTGGGATTCTCGCTGTTGGGAACGGTATTTAGCAACGGCTAAGAAATAAGGAGACAACTCTACTCCAGTCATCTTCGCTTCCGGGTAAACCTCCCCAAGAGCAAAGGTACTCATTCCCACGCTGCATCCCAAATCCACAATATCTTGCGGTGAAGAAGCAATCTGAGATTTGATGACTTCGTGATAGCTGGCGCGGAGTTTTGCATCGCCTTCTGCACCCGCTTCCGGCCAAATTCCAGCGTGCACTGTACGGGCTGCCACTTCAACTTCTGTAGCAGCTTCCCAACTCATATTACCTTTTTCGTAAGCGTGGAATGAAGTTAGATAATATTTCGGGTAAACCAGATCGGGATTTTGCACGCTGAGCAATTCTGCATCCCAATTTCGAGCTAAAAGTGCTTGGGCTTCTTGTCGCCAATGCACTCCAATTCTTTCGGCTCTTGTTATCATCATTTCCCGTGCTTGGTGCTTGGCTAGATTAGCTAAAGGCTTGATGGAAAGGACGCCATTTACTAAGCGCGAGGCTAATCCCGGAGTTTTGTTAACAGCAGCAGTCATATTTTATTTGTTTCTATTTGGCGATAGTTATTTTACCACGGCACTGGATTCATAGTTCATTTTCGTGCTTTGACTGAAGCTTTAACTTCTTCCCAAGTCAGCACATTTTCAGGATTTGCTTCAGAATCATTAATTCGGCGATCGAGTTCCTGCTTTTGAAACTCTGTAAGGTCGGGGTGAACCTGTTCTGCCGCTATACTTTCCAAGATTGCTTGTACAAGACGAATCCGATCTTGAATGCTGAGGGCGACGATCTGATTTAAAGTGGCTGTGAAATCCATAAAATTTAGTTAAGCGTCATGGAGGTAATGAATTAGTACATCTCAAATATAGCGGACAGGGTTTTGTCCAACAAACTGAACATTGCAATTGACAATACGCCCGTCTAAAAACTTTACAACAAGCCTATTATCCTCTTTTCTATAGCTGGCGCTTCGGTCAAATATACCTTCAATCATCTGTGATCCGACAAAGTTTATAACTTGAACATGAGTAATTCTCTGAACCCTGTCTTCTGCAATAACCCAATCCCCAGACTCTGACTTGGCAAGCAGATCTAGCAAATTATCATTTGTTCGCACTTGAAGTGTAAGTTTTGCCATGATGACTGTCATATGTAAGTTCGCTGCTTGGGAATTATTATAACTCAAAACTATTAACTGCTGGCATCGGTCAGAATTTAGACTTTTCTGGAATCCCTTTGCCCGAAGTTGGAGTATTTGATAGAACATTTTTAAATCAGGCTATTCAGGAGTTTGCTGTGAGTAAATCTATTGCGGAACTGGTTGACAATTTGCCGTCTGGTGGCGTGACTGTGATGATGTTAAAATCTCTCGATTTTGTGGTTCCGGGGGAGTGGAATAATCTAACGGGTTTTGATAATACTATTCAAGCGGTGACTGGGGAAACCAAGCGCAAATTAGTAGGGAAAATTCGCGATCGCGCGATCGAGCTGTACGCTAACCCCAATGAGCCATATCAAGGCGTAGTCAGGCTTTACCAGTTAGCAGACAGCGCCGACAGTGCGTTAGGCGCAACGGCTATGGCGAATAAAATCGGCGAAAACATCGGCTTTCTTTCCTTTCTCAACCGCCTCACTCCCAAAGCTGACACAACTCAAACGATCGACTTGTGCGTCAAAGTGGCGATCGAGCTAATAGCCTACTGCAAACTTAACAATATTTCCCTTGACAATGTGGGAAGCTTTGGTAATTATTTATCCCATTACCAAGGCGAATCTCTGATGCGGATGGCTGCTTTAGTTTGTGCTGACGGTTTAATTCCCCTCGGCCCGGACTTCCTTAGAGTAGCACAAAATACCCTAGGCGGATTGAATCCTTCAACTTTGCAGCAAAACTCAACATTCCAAAATATCAGCAACCTAATTCCCGGCGCAAATAATTCTCAAAAGTTCGGATTTGTGACAACTACTTTCGCTTCAGCCCAAGGTTGGATGAACAATTTAGTACAGTCTCGCGGCTTAACTCCGGCCATAGTTTTAGGCCATCTCAAGCAATACGTTGATGTTACCGATGACAAATTGGATTATGTGGCGGCGTTTTTAGACATGACTACCAATTATTACGAACATACGGGAATTCAGACGGTTGCTCGCCGATTGATCGATCGAGCTTATGCTGAAATAGCCTCTGGCAGATACTAGAAAACTCGTTCTCAGGTGAGGGAAAACAGCGAACAGCGAGGCAGAGCCTCTAAATATGCGTTCCCAGGCAGAGCCTGGGGACGAGGGAAACCATTGCTTACTTTGCCTTCTTCCTTCTTCTTTCTTCCTTCTTCCTTCGGCTGTGAGTTAAAATAAGCAAATTATGTTTAGCAAACCTCTTTTAATCGCCGCCGTGAAAAACAAATCGCTTCCTTCATCCGTAACAGTCAAGCTAGGCAAATTTGTCTGGACATCAATGTGGCAATTAATGATGTCAAAACTAGCGCCGCCCGATCGCACCGGAGCATACATTCGCCCCACAAGCAGTTTCCGCAACTTTGTCAGCACTGCACCAGACAGCCCTCACGGGCCCGCTGCGGGACGGTATCGCCTCTTCGTGGGTAAAGGGTGCCCTTGGGCGCACCGCACTCTGGTGACGAGGGCGCTCAAAGGGCTGGAAGAGGCGATATCGGTGTCGATTGTCTATCCCTCGGAAGGGGGAATGTGGGTGATGGAGTCGGAGACTTTTGGCTGCAACACGATGCCGGAAATTTACCAGTTGGCTTTACCGGGCTATCAGGGGCGGTGTACGGTGCCGGTGCTTTGGGATGACTCGAAAAAGGCGATCGTCAATAACGAGAGTTCGGAAATAATTGTGATGCTAAACTCGGAGTTTAACGAGTTTGCTAGCAATCCTCAAATGGATCTTTATCCTCTGGATTTGCGAGAACAAATTGACGAGTGGAATGAGAAGATTTACCAATCGGTGAATAACGGCGTTTATCGCTGCGGTTTCGCCCAATCTCAGGCTGCTTATGACTCGGCTTGCAGTGAATTGTTTGCTGTTTTAGACGAGATCGATCGATCGCTCTTGAGGAGTCGTTACTTGTGTGGCGATCGGGTGACTTTAGCAGACGTGCGGCTTTTTACTACTCTATTCCGTTTTGATGCAGTTTACTACAGCTTGTTCAAATGCAATCTGCGCCGCATTCAAGATTACGAGCATTTGGGAGCTTATCTGCGCGATTTGTACCAGTTACCGGGAGTTGCCGGCACTTGCGATTTGGAGGCTGTCAAGCGCGATTATTACGGCAATTTGTTCCCGCTGAATCCCGGCTGCATTATCCCCGCTGGGCCCGATCCGGCGAGTTTACTCAAAGCTCACGATCGGGCCGGGCTCAGAAACCGGGTTTCTCCATAAATCTCTGTGATTATCGAAATTGAAGCGAATAAAATGACCTCGTTCGGGGATATATTTTAGCAAAATTCTTCTCCTTCTGGTTTTCCCCAAGAGATCTCTTCGCCCGGTTCTATTTCGCCTGCTAATAATTCATCTAGGGTATATTTGGAAACTTTCTGATTTACGGGCTCTATGACTATTTTTCCATTTTCTATACTGCAAATTACTGCATCATCTGCTTTCAGGTTGAAATATTTGGTTCTTCAGTACGTAGTATGCTAAACAACCCAAAATCAAGCTGTAAACCTTGTTATATCAAATCCGGTAGCATCGGAATTATTCATCTCTCTTATCTCCCTCTGTGTTCTCTGCATTCTCTGTGGTTAAATCATTCCGATGCAACCGGAAACAATATTAAATAAGGATTAAACGAAATATCGCTCATTCTAGCCCAATTCATCTAAATAAATAGTCAAAACCTTTGCTCCGCGAAGGTTTTGACTACATTTCTATACAAGTTGGCATACCAAGTAATGAAGAGCAATTATTTTTTGTATACTCATCCAAAGATTTTATAATAATTAGGATCTTTTTTAATAAAAACTCTCAGTCTAAATAATCGATAATAAAACACAACTTGTTTACTTAGTTTGTGGTTGATTTTCTCCCAAAGGGAACGTTTGGGATATTCAATCTGTTTATGGATGTCGAAGTAAATTTGTTTCTCCTGAATAATTGCTTGTCCATTTTGGATTCTTACTCGTTCAATATTATCCTTAAAGAATGGAAATTTGTCTGCGCGAAAAAAATCAAATGTCATCCCAATTCGAGCCGCAGCTAGCCCCATAGCATAACCCTCACCATGATAGATTTCTTGCATTTCAAAAAAGTAAGAAATTGTCTGCCAAAGTTCAAAAAATTCCCCTTCTAATCCATTCTGTCTCTTCATGACAAACATAAACTCGTGAAGCCACTTCACTTGTTGAAGATCAATATTTAGTTTTTGCCCTGCAGCTTTTATAACTTCAATTTCTTTCTGATTTTTAATGTTTTGTATGTGTTTGACCAAATCAGTACCTGCTCTTGCTGTAATTCCAGGAGACCAATTCATTTCTTCTACTAGAGGGCCTAGCAATCTAACATCAGAGTCTAAAAACATACAACTCTCAAATAGTGAGAGAGCTTTTTCAAGAACGAAACGTTTGTCATGATACCCTTTCACACTCTGGAGGTGGTGCTTGAACACCAGAACATGAGGGAAATTTTTAAACTGCTCTGGTTGATCGCTTAGGATACATAAAGTTGTGGAAGGCATATGGGTCTGGATATCTTGAGCTAGCATCTTTACATGAGCACGATACCTATCACCTACAGCTAGAGTACAAAAACAAAACTTTTCAGATGTGTCCATATGATTTGAGCGCCAGAGATGTGAGTTAAACTTGCAGAAATTTTTCGTGAATCCAACTTATGAAAATATATGCGTTTATATTGCGATCGCAATATAGAAGATTAAACCCTATATCCCTCTTCTGTCACTCTCCGGGGAGGCGATCGCGCTTAATCTTCATCTGGCAATTAATACAAGCTATTCTATTAGAATAAAAAATGCTCAGGTTTATTTATTATAACAACTAGATATAGTCGCGCGTGGGGCTCAGAAACCGGGTTTCTTACCCAAATCTTCGGTAGGATGCCTAAATTATCACAGAAACCCGGTTTCTTGGCTCAGGGCTAGGCGCGATCGCGTGGGGGGTTCAGAAACCGGGTTTCTTACCCAAATCTTCGGTAGGATGCCTAAATTATCACAGAAACCCGGTTTCTTGGCTGAGGCTGAGGGGCGCGCGTGGGGGGTTCAGAAACCGGGTTTCTTACCCAAATCTTCGGTAGGATGCCAAAATTATCGCAGAAACCCGGTTTCTTGGCTGAGGCTGAGGGGCGCGCGTCGGGGACTCAGAAACCGGGTTTCTTACCCAAATCTTCGGTAGGATGCCAAAATTATCGCAGAAACCCGGTTTCTTGGATGGCAGGGCCTCAGAAACCGGGTTTCTTCACCAAATCGGGCGTGAAGATGCCAAAATTATCGCAGAAACCCGGTTTCTTGGACAACGAGGATGCGACTTCTAACTTCCCGATAAAATCTCTTCGAGTGCTAATTTCAGCGTCGGATATTGGTATTGAAAACCGCTAGCTAAAGTTTGTTTCGGCAACACTTTTTGCCCCTCCAAAACAACTTTTGCCCCGTCTCCCAACAGCATTTCTAAAGCAAAACTTGGTACCGGCAACCAAGAAGGCCTCTGCAAAACTTCCCCTAAAGTTTGGCACAATTCATTCATCCGCACCGGATTCGGTGCTGTCGCATTCAAAACGCCTTCAACTTGCGGATTTTGCAAAGCGTACAAAATTAAATCAACCACATCCTCGCGATGAACCCAAGAAAACCACTGTTTTCCTGTCCCAATCGGGCCGCCTGCAAATAGTTTAAAAGGCGGCAGCATTTTTGCCAGCGCGCCTCCCATTCCCAAAACTATCCCCAGCCGCAAAATTGCTAACCGCGTTCCCGCATTTTTTGCAGGTTGGGCGGCTGCTTCCCAGTCTTTGCACACTGCTGCTAAAAAATCGTTTCCCGCAGGGCTCGTTTCGTCAAACTCAGCGGTTTCGCTGGTTCCGTAATAGCCGATCGCCGATGCGCTAACTAACACAGATGGTCTAGGATTAGCATTGACGATCGCCTCTACCAATTTTGCCGTCGTCAGTCTGCGACTGTCCAGAATTGCTTGCTGGCGCGCCTCTGTCCACCTTTCTTCTGCAATCGGAACCCCTGCTAAATTGACAACAGCGTCGCAGCCCGCGATCGAGTTTTGCCAATCACCGGACTCCGCTGGAGTGTAGGCGACAACTTCCAAATTCGGATAAGCTGAAGCCGGAAAAACTCGGCCAGCCTTCGCCCCATCCCTGCTCAAAACCACAACTTGATGTCCCGCAGCTTGCAGCTTCTCCACCAGCCGGCTACCTACAAATCCCGTTGCTCCCGCGATCGCTACTTTCATCTTTTACCAATAATGCACAGTTCTAGCAGTTTAGACGATCGTCCAAACTTGTCTTTGATTATACAAAACGAGAGAGCCGGCCCGATCGCCTCCCCACAAGCCAAGTGTATTTTCATTAAACTGATAAAGGACGCGAGGAACACAAACCATGCCTGCAAAAAAATCAAAGCTTCTAATTGCTGCCTCCATCGCCGCAGCAGGTAGCGCTGCGGTCTACTTTTACTTCCAGGGTTTGAGCCAACAAGTATCCAACCCTCAAGAGGGCGCCAAAGTTGTGCCCGACGAAGCAATGATGGCCGCGTTTATCTCCCCCCATCCCCAAGCGTTGTCACAATTGCAGCGATTTGGCACGCCTGGGGCTCAAAAGTTGGTCGGGATGGGTTTGAAGACCTTTCAAGAACAAAGCTTGGCAGGCACTCAAATTGACTTTGACAGGGACTTAAAGCCTTGGTTAGGGGGGGTGATGGTCGCTTTGCTGCCCCCTGATGCTGTGGCGAATACAGAGCCTCCAAAACTGCTGGTAGTAGTCAGCGTGAAAAATAAAATTAGCGCTTGGAATTTTGCTAATAAATTAAAATCTCAGCCCGGTGCAACTACTCAAGAAACCGAGTATAAAGGAGTTAAAATTTATGAGATTGCAGAGCCAACTGGCAAGCGCTACAGTGTGGCTTTGCTGAACGACCAATTAGTGATGGCTCCTTTGAAAAAGCCTGTGGAATTGGCGATCGATACTTTTAAAGGAGAACCCTCTCTCGCTACGCAGCAGAGCACAACTAAGTTTTTTGCAGAGAGTGCTGGTGTCAAGAATCCGATCGCAACTGTTTATATTGCTGACTATCCTGCTGCAATTGAGCAATTGAAAACTAATTTGCCCGCAGATATTCAGTTGCCTTGGACAGTGTTTTCGCAGTTCAAACAGGTTAAGTCTTTGGTTGCGGGAATTGGGGCGGATAGTGCGGGATTGAGGGTGAAAACTATTGCTCAGTTAGACCCTAAATTCGTGCAGCAAACTCCACAAGTCGCATCGAAATTGTTGCCCAGATTTCCTGGTGAAACTATTGCTTTAGTCGGCGGCCAGGGAATCGATCAAATTTGGTCGCAAGCAACCGCTGAGGCACAAGATAGCCCGGAAGTTGACAGGGGAGTTCAGCAGGTGAGGGATAGTTTTAAGCGGTTGGATTTGGATGCGGATCGTGATGTTTTTGGTTGGATGAATGGGGAATTTGCGATCGGGGCGATCGGTTCCAATCAAGGGATTCTGTCTCAGTTGGGGATGGGGGCGGCGATGATTTTTGAAACCAGCGATCGCCCTGCTGCAGAAGCAACTCTCAAAAAACTCGATGCGATCGCCAAAAGCAATCCTACAGTCAGCGTCGCCCCTAGAACCGTTGAGGGGAAAGAGGTTACTGAGTGGCAAATACCCCAGCAAGGCACTTTATTCGGGCACGGTTGGCTGAATGAAAATTCTGTGTTTGTAGCTTTCGGCGGGCCTTTAGTTGATGTGATTACTTCGACGCCACCGCAACCGTTAAGCAGCAGTCCGAGTTTTCAGGCGATCGCCACTTCTTTACCGCAAGCAAACCAAGGTTACTTTTACATAGATATGGAAAAAACCATGTCTTGGGCTAACCAATATTTGCTTGCAGTACAGCCAAATTTAGTTTCCCCGCCCGCCGCTGAATTGCTGAATTCTCTCCGAGGAGTTAGCGTAGCCACAGCTTCTACGCAACCGACAACTGCAGAGTTGGAGATGCTTTTTGCCTTGAAATCTAACAACAATTAGGCAATTTGTAATCGGTAATTCTTCCTTCTATCCTTCTAAGGATCGCGAATTAAATAACTTAGAATTTTAATTGTTATTGTGGGATGGGCCTGAAAGCCCGTCTAAACAGGACGGGCTTTCAGGCCCATCCCACAAACTTTTGGAAGTTATTTAATTCTCATTCCTAAGCTGTTGCGGGCTTTAAATTGTGTGTCAAAAAAAATCCAAGTCTTGTGGGGAGTAGGGGCCCTAGCGTCCCGCCCGCCCAAAAATACAATCTAGATTCGTAACAGCCTATCCCTTAAATCCCGATTCATATCATGTCCGGTCAATCGATCGTGATTGTTGTAGGGGCGGGTTCACCGTGATATTCAACACAAATCCCAAATCCAATAAACCCGCCCCGACCGGATATTATGGTCGATCGACCGGACATGAGTTCACAGCGCGTTGCCGGACTTTTTTCTTACTAAAAAAGATGCTGCCCTCCATGGAGGGCAGCTACTCAAATAAAGCATCTTAAAGTCTCTCACAACTTCAGAATTAACCTTCAGACATTCCTGATTTATTCGGCAATTGCAAATCATCCGGGTCTACGTAGTGACAAACTGCTTTGTCCATGCAAATCAAGGCCCAGCCGGATTTATCGATGCTCATCAACTTGTAAGAAGCTGGCTGAATAAAGAAACCTTTATGGTTGCGGGTTGCGGGTTTGATGTTAACGTGGCTGTCAGTGCTCATGCTTTTTACAACTCCTAGTATTTTCGTAGTAAAATCTGAAAACCGCTGAGCGGGTTTGTCAATCGTCTAAGTCTTCAAATACTAGCACTGACTTTCTGAGTTTTCCATAAAGTTATTTATTGATTTATTACGATGTCGTAATAAACCGCAAAACGGATTTCTTCGATCCCCGCCTAAAAATCGACTTGTTTGCGCGGTTAAGGCTCCAGAAGCCACTGTTTAACGCGGGCGAGACTCTTCCAGTCGGGTTTTCTATTTAATCCTTCTTCAAAATTTTTTTTAACTTCGTCGAGCAACTCTTCGGAAGCCATCAGGAGTTGTTGAGCCACTTCAACGTGGGGGCGCACTCCTTTCTCTTTGAGATCGAGGATCGCTACTGCTAGGTTGATGCGAGCTTGGGGGTCATGAGGGTTCAATTTAACGGCTGTTTTCGCTGCTTTTTGAGCCGAAGAGGGTTTATTTTCCAACAGGTAGAGCCACGCGAGGCTAGCCCAGGCATTGCCATTTTTGGGAGCTTTTTCGCACACTTCTTTAAACACGGGGATCAGATTAGCCGGGGCTTCGCCAGCTTGGTAGCGATCGAAACCGTCTTTAAACAATTCTTCAGGGGTCATTCGATTTTAGATTTTAGATTTTAGATTTTAGATTGCTCGAAAGCATGGGGTGCGGGACACAGGCAGTCAATCCGAGCCTGATTGTCGCTCGCTATTGTCAGCGAATTCTCAGCAATTAGCTGGAGACCAATTACCAATGCCCCATGCCCGTTCCCAAGCAATTTTCCCATTTAAGCAGAAAAAGAACTGCCGCAGCCGCAAGTTTGAGTAGCGTTGGGGTTAGTGAACTTAAAGCCGCCACCGATCATCGCATCGCTGAAGTCGAGAACCAAACCGTAGAGATAAAGAATGCTCTTGCGATCGCAAACTACCTGAAAACCGTCGTAGTCGAACACTTCATCGTCGGATTTGACAGTGCTCGGATCTGCGAAATCCATCACGTAGGACATTCCAGAGCATCCGCCCTGGCGCACCCCTACCCGCAAGCAGAGGTCTTTACCTTGTTTTTCTCTCAGGGCTAAAACTTGACGGACAGCAGAGTCCGTCATTTGAATGCCGCGCTTTTCAGAAATGGCTTGAGTCATAATTTGCCGAACTCCTGAGACTGTCTAATGCAAAGAGTTTAATCTTATTGCTCCATTGTACAGGCATTCGCCAGAAGGCATTCGGTTAGATGCTGAAGGCAGAATTTTTAGCTTCTAATTTTTAATTCCCGTGGGGCCTCGTTCCCCAGCTCGATGTCCTCTCCCCCTATAGGGTTTATGATTGATAAGCAGCGGTTGACCGGCTACCGGCACCGCAACAATGCTTCACCCAACGGGCTTACTCTATGGCAGCGCTGAATCGCACTACTCTTCGTCGGCTACAAAACTTACCTCAAATTCCCAGCGTGTGGGAGGGCGATCGCCGACCCTTATCTAATGCTGACTCGCACATGATGCTAGATGACGATGACGTTCTAGAAGCTGGTGGCGAGTGCATTCTCTGGGTCGATGGCTCCGAAGGAGTCGTGAGGGCTATGGATATGGTAGGCCCAGATGCCGGCCCAGAGGCGCTCGTCCGGGCCCTGCTACGGGCAATGGAACATCCCCAAAGTCCGGCTCCCGCAGTCCGCCCCCAAAAAATAGTAGTCAAAAACCGAGAAATTCAATTTTATCTGCGGGGCGTACTTCAAGATTTAGGCATTTCCATTGACTACGTGCCGGAATTGCCCCTAATTGACGAAATATTTCGCGGCATGGAAGAGGTCGCCATCAACAGACCTCCTGAGTTGCCCCCTCAGTATGCTGAAGTTTTAATGGAAAAAGCTGCTCAAATTTGGCAAGACGCTCCGTGGCGGACTTTGAGGGAACACCAAATTATATCTATTGAAATCAATCAGTGGGATGTCGCCAGCCTCTACGTGTCCGTATTGGGGCAAGGCAGAATGGATTACGGAGTTTTACTGTACCGTTCTCTAGAATCCTTGAAGCGGTTTCGAGAACGAGTCGTCAACGATGATTCTTTTGAAGATTTAGAACAGGCTTTTTTAGGGCAAGACTGTTTGTTTGTTACCTTTGAAAGTGCAGCGGATATTGATGAGGACGACGACGAAATTGATTTAGCCGATTTGCCTCCATCGGAAATTGAACCAAATTTCGGCAACCTACATCCTTTAGAAGGATTGCGATCGATTCTTTACGAAGAAGAAGCCCTCACGATGTTAGTTGCTCTCGAAGCATTTCACCGCTTTTTCCGCAACGGTCGCCGGAAATTGGGCTCAGACACTTTTCCCACTCTTAGCAGCCGCTACCGCATCCCAGTGCCGCAGCCTGACGGAGAAATTCAACAGGTATCTGTTAAAGTTTCCACGATGCCCGATGTGTCAGACGAATTATTTCAGATGCTCGGTGATGACGATGATGACGATGATGATGAATTTGACAAGCCGCTGCTGCGGGACGATTTAGTACCGCAAAATTCGTTTTTGAGTCTCGGCGCCGTACCTTGGGAAACGGTTGATTTCCTGCGCCAAAGTGTCCAGTTTCACCAAGGTGCAGAAATTGATATTAATGCCGCCGGAGATGGTTTGCCGGTGGTGATGATCCAAACTTCTCATCCGAAGGCAAAAACTATGATTCAGGATTTGAAAGAAGCTGGAGGTGTGAAGGGAATTGGTTTTAATCCGGGCGAAAATCCTTTTCAGGATGAGCAATTCGACTTGGGTATTTTGCAAACTAAAAATGGAGAGTTGTATTTGTTTGGGGAGTTTAATGAAGACGATCCGGTGCATCAGGAAGCTCGCAAGAAGTGGGATCGCCGCTGTAAATTAACCAACGGTTGGTGCGGTTTGATTATTGCTAAAGGGTTGATGGGTGCTTCTCGCGGTCAGCCTCAGTTTAAGGATATGATCGCTTTGCTTGAGGTTCGCTGGGTGTCTGCTAAAGAGTTGGGAATTGGGCCGCTTCAGTTGATGCCGATGTTTTGAAGGAAGAAGGAAGTTCGGCAACGGATTTTGTAACGGATGTCACGGATGTCACGGATGTCAGTCCGATGTCAGTCGGAAGAAGGAAGAAGAAAGAAGGAAGAAGGAATATGTAAAAGTAATTTGTAAGGTGCGCCCCAGCGCACCCTAGTTTTTTAATTATAAAGGAAAATGATTATGTCAAATTCTACTCAAAAGCGAGAAGTGTTAGTCGCCCTTGATGCTGAATTCGCGGAGAAAATAGACCAGCTTACTGATGATTGGACGGAGGCGATCGAACAAGCTCTCCGTCTCTGGTATGCTAAGCAAATCGAGGATAAGTTGCGGAAGTTTTATCAAAACCGCAGCCAAGAAGATATTGAGGAGGAAAAAGAGTGGTTTAATTTTGTAGAGGAACAGATAGAAGAAGCATGGAGCAGCGATGGACTCTAACTCAACAGGAAAAACTTATCCCCGCCAAGGTGAGATTTATCTTTCAAGGGCTTTGCGTCAGTTAGGAGATACCAAAAAAAGACCTGTAGTTGTGGTTCCTCCCGATATCCGCAACGAGTTTACTGATTCTGTCATTGTTGTTCCTTTCACCAGTAACCTTGCGGGATTAGAAAATCCTACTCGTGTCTTGATTCCTGCAGGTGAGGGAGGATTGCAAGCTGATTCTCTAGCTGTATGTGAAAACGTTTCTGCTTTGCGGCAGACATTCCTAGAACAAGGCCCTTACGGTCAACTTAGTGCCGATGTCCTAGCAAGAATTCAGAGGGCTGTACAAGTGTCGATCGGCATTTACGAACTTTAATAATATTTCTGATATTCTAAAATTTGTTACAATCTGTAAAAATACTGAAAAGGAAGTGTAAAATGCGGGTTGCGATCGCAGGTGCGGGACTGGCTGGAATGACCACAGCAGTCGATTTAGTGGAGGCCGGCCACGAAGTAGAAATTTTTGAATCCCGCCCCTTTGTCGGCGGCAAAGTCGGGAGTTGGGTAGATCCCGACGGCAATCACGTTGAAATGGGTTTGCACGTCTTCTTCGGCTGCTATTATAACTTATTTGCCCTGATGAAAAAAGTGGGAGCATTTGACGATTTGCTCCTCAAAGAACACGTCCACACTTTTATCAATCGAGGCGGTGAAACCGGTTCTTTAGATTTTCGCTTTCCGGTGGGTGCTCCTTTGCACGGATTGAAGGCATTTTTCACTACATCTCAGCTATCCGTACAAGACAAAATCCAAAATTCTATCGCCCTGGGAACTAGCCCGATCGTCCGAGGCTTGATCGACTTTGACGGAGCGATGAAAACCATCCGCAATTTGGATAAAATCAGTTTTGCTGACTGGTTCCGCAGTCATGGAGGCAACCAAAACTCGCTCAAAAGAATGTGGAATCCGATCGCCTACGCACTGGGTTTTATCGACACTGAAAATATTTCAGCCCGGTGTATGTTGACAATATTTCAATTCTTTGCATCAAAAACAGAAGCCTCTGTAATGCGGATGCTAGCGGGTTCTCCCAACGAATATTTGCACAAGCCAATTGTGGAATATTTGGAAAAGAAAGGAGCAAAAATTTACACGCGGCGCAGAGTCCGAGAAATTCAGTTTGAAGAAGGCGAAAAAACCCGCGTGACAGGCTTGCTAGTAGCTAACGGCGAAACAGAAGAAAATATTACCGCAGACGCTTACGTTTTCGCCTGCGACGTGCCGGGAATTCAGAAAATATTGCCCCCAGCTTGGCGCAAATGGTCGGAATTTGACAACATTTATAAATTAGATGCGGTGCCGGTCGCTACAGTACAATTGCGGTTCGACGGTTGGGTAACGGAACTGGAAGACGAAGCGAAGCGCAAACAGTTGAGCCACGCTGTAGGAATCGATAATTTGCTATATTCAGCAGATGCAGATTTTTCTTGTTTTGCAGATTTGGCGCTGACAAGTCCCAAGGATTATTATCAAGAAGGACAAGGTTCGCTGTTGCAGTTGGTGCTGACACCGGGAGATCCGTTTATTAAACAAAGCAATGAGGCGATCGCCCAACACGTACTCAAGCAAGTTCAGGATTTATTCCCCTCAGCGCGGGAATTAAACATGACTTGGTACAGTGTAGTTAAGCTCGCTCAATCTTTGTATCGCGAAGCACCGGGAATGGATGTTTTCCGCCCTGCTCAAAAAACTCCGATCGCCAATTTCTTTCTAGCAGGAAGTTACACTCAGCAAGACTACATTGATAGTATGGAAGGAGCGACACTTTCAGGGCATCAAGCGGCTAAGGCAATTCTCGAAGCTTACGGTCATTAGTCATTAGTCTTCTCGATTCGATCCCCCTTAACCCCCCTTAATAAGGGGAGTAGGGGGTGGGACAAGAGTGTTCTCAAAGTCTCCCTTAATAAGTGGGGGGGCAAGAGTGTTCTCAAAGTCAACCCCTACTCCCCAACAATCAGGGGGATTTAGGGGGATCTAGACTCGACAACAAACGAGAAATCCACAATCTAAAATCTAAAATCTAAAATCTAAAATCCTATGACTGATTGGTTAGAACACAGCGTCCAAGTAGAAATAGAAATTCCGATCGAATTAGCGTGGCAACTCTGGTCAGACTTAGAGCAAATGCCGCGCTGGATGAAGTGGATCGAATCAGTTCGCGTTCTCGAAGAAAATCCAGAATTATCTCGCTGGAAACTCGCAACTGGCGGGTTAGAATTTAGCTGGCTTTCTCGGATTCTCAAAGTAGTGCCGAATCAGATAATTCAGTGGGAATCGGTAGACGGTTTGCCAAATCGGGGTGCGATAAGATTTTACGATCGCAAAAACACCAGCATTGTCAAACTGACAGTAGCTTATGGAGTTCCCGGCTGGCTGGCAAAATTGATGGACAATTCATTTCTAGCGCGAGTAGTTGAATCGACTCTTATGGCTGACTTGGAAAGGTTTAAAGAGTATGCTCTGAAAGTGAAAGCGACATCTTAAATTCTGAGGACTAAAGTCCTTTGGTTTTTAATTGTAACGCGAGAGTCGATCGCGCTTGGGCGTCAGTATCATAGAGATGTGCTGCTGATTCCTTCTCGGTTTAGTTATGAGTTATTGCCTAAACCCTGCCTGTCAAAACCCGCAAAATGCCGACAGTACCCAATTCTGCCTGAATTGCGGCTCCAAACTGTTGCTCAGAGAGCGTTACCGCGCCATTAAACCCCTAGGGCGCGGCGGTTTCGGCCGCACTTTTTTAGCAGTAGACCAAGACAAACCCTCAAAACCGCGCTGTGCAATTAAACAGTTTTTCCCCCTATCTCAAGGTACCAGCAGCAGCGAAAAAGCAGCAGAATTATTCAACCGAGAAGCGGTGCGGCTGGACGAATTGGGGAAACACCCGCAAATTCCCGAACTGCTGGCGCACTTTCAGCAGGAACGCTATCAGTATTTGGTACAGGAATTTATAGAAGGTCAAAATTTACAGGAAGAGTTGGCGCGGACTGGGCCTTTGGGCGAAAGTCAGATTCTCAGTCTGCTGAAGGATTTATTGCCAGTATTGCAGTTCGTGCACGATCGCAGTGTAATTCACCGAGATATTAAACCTCCCAATATTATCCGCCGCCGCCTTTCTCAAACTCCCATCATTTATACTTACCCCACATTAACCGGGGAATTAGTTTTAGTTGATTTTGGCGCTGCAAAAGTTGTGGAGGGTTTTAGAGAAACCGGTACAGTCATCGGTTCTCCCGAATTCGTCGCGCCGGAACAAATTAGAGGTCAAGCGGTTTATGCCAGCGATTTGTACAGTTTGGGAGTAACTTGCATTTATTTGCTGACTCAAATATCTCCTTTTGATTTGTTCGATATCAATCAAGATGCTTGGGTTTGGCGAGACTTTTTGAAAGTTCCAATCGATCCGAAATTAAGTCGCATCCTCGACAAAATGATCGAACCGAGTCTCAGTCGGCGCTACAAATCTGTAGCTGAGGTATTGAAAGATTTGCAGCCGCAACAGTCGGCGGGGGCGGGCACGGGGGCACCGCCCCTACCAGCGCCTAAAATTTCCGTGCCGCAGAGGACGGCTGCGGTGCAGAATGCCGTGCCGCCAACGGTTGCAGGCACAATTTTACCTGTGCCGCCGATGCAGCGGGTTGTACCGGCACGCGCGCCTACTTGGAGGTGCGTTCATACTCTGGTAGGGCATTCTAATGCTGTTACGTCGGTAGCTTTCAGTCCTGATGGCGCGATTTTAGCTAGCGGCAGTGAGGACAAGACGATTGAGATGTGGAAGTTGGAGACTGGTAGGCGGTGGTACACTCTTACGGGTCATTCTGACTGGGTGACTTGTGTGGCGTTTAGTCCTGATGGCGCGACTTTGGCTAGTGGCGGCCGGGACAAAATGATTCATATTTGGGATTTGAATAAGGGTAAGTGGTGGTACGCTTTGGCCGGTCATTCTGACAGGGTTTCTGCTGTGGCGTTTAGTCGGGATGGTCAGGTTTTGGCTAGCGGCAGTCGGGACAAAACTGTGCAGTTGTGGAATTTGAATAAGGGAAGGCGGATGTCGGCTTTGACTGGTCACGCTGGCGGGGTGGAGGCGGTGGCTTTTAGCCCTGGCGGGGAGTTTTTGGCTAGTGGGAGTCGGGACAAGACTGTGCAGTTGTGGGATTGGCAAAAGGGTCGATCGATTTGTACTCTGGCCGAGCACGGGGATTGGGTGCGGGCGATCGTTTTTGCTGCGAGTTCCCCCAACTCCCTGGCCGGTCAGACCCCCCCCAGCCCCCCCTTGGTAAGGGGGGGAGTAGGAGAAGGATTGATTTTGGCTAGTGGCAGTCGGGACGGTACGGCGAAGCTGTGGCGGGTGGATGCACAGGGGCGAGGGACGCTGTTGCGGAGTATGAGGGACAATTCAGGGGATGTTTTGTGTCTGGCGTTGAGTCCCGATGGTCGGGTTTTGGCGACGGGGAGTCGGGATGGCACGATTTATTTGTGGGATGCGGGTACGGGAGGTTTGCTGGAAATTCTGGCGGGCCACGGGGGGGAGGTTTTGTCGGTGGCGTTTAGTGGTGATGGGGGGAGTTTGGCTAGCGGTGCGGGCGATCGCACTGTGAAGATTTGGCGGGGAATTGGGCATTAAGGGCGATCGAATATTTACGCTTGACACGGACGCAGAAACCGGGTTTTTTGACGAAAATACTTGCTTCTAGCCCTTTACCCGGTGAAAAACCCGGTTTCTTTACTCGGAGTCGATAAGTCCTGGAATATTTATGCTTGACATTCGATAGAATGTTCTGCTACATTAGAAATTCGTGAGGACGCATAGCTCAGTTGGTTAGAGCACTACGTTGACATCGTAGGGGTCACTGGTTCGAGTCCAGTTGTGTCCATGAATTTCCATCATTTATAAATCAAAGGTTTTAGGTTTTCGAGCTCACTAAGAGTTCTGTTTTCCGCTGATCTTTGGCTCAGTTCTACACGAACGGTGACAAAATCAGTCAAGGTCAGCCATTCTCTAAAATAAGGGAAAAAATCAAATGGCTTACAGTGATTTTACTTTAGAACAAGTGCATAAAGCTTTTGGTTTGACTATTTCAGAAGACGTGGTAGTAGTGTCCGCCCACCAGCCCCTTCCGGGACACGGCATCACAGCCGTGTCCTCACCCGCAGGACTACTTGAGACGCCAAAGGGAAAAACCCCCTGATAACTTATCGGCGACAACCTTCGGCGATCGCCCTTAACACCGCTAGCCGCACTTCTGGATGAGATTTCTCAAGCCCGTTAGCCCGAAAAACCCAGTGTCCGCCGCCCGCGTGCTCGATCGCAATTTTCTGACCGTCAGGCAAAACTATTTGCCACCAATTCAACACACTGGCTTTAATAAGGTGGCACTGAATTTCGTTCAGTTGAGCCTCCATTAATTTCAGTTGACGCATGATTGGATTTTGGGCAGATGACTTCATGATTTTTCTCATTAAATGAATTCGACTGTTTCTCGGCTGTGATTTCACTTTGCCGATTTTTGAACTTAACTTCACGTTCCGAAGTTTTTGGCTTAACTTTCCCTTCCGAAGTTTTCGCCTTCACTTCCCTTTTACCACCTTTAGGCTCAACTTTCACTCCAAAACCTTTAGACTTAACTTTTCCTGGGGCAGAAGTTGCAGTCTGTTCCGTGGCCGGCTTCTTAAACTCCGCGTCTAATTGGTCTAAAATCTCCTCTTGTTCGGGAGTATGTTCCGCTGGCTGCTCTAAATTTCTGGGATTGTATTCGTCAACCAACCTGGCCAAAAATTCCGAAATTGACAGTCCGGCTGCGGCTGCTTTTTTCGTTAAAAGGGCGTAGGTGTCGGTTTTAATCCGAATTTGCTTGAGCCGGAGGTTGGGATTGTTGTCAACGGTTTCGGCAATAGTTACTGCGGTAATCCTTTCTTTTGGTATGACATCGACAACTTCTTGCCACTTTTCCTGTAAACGACAGTCGCCGTATTGGTCGGTAATTGCGTGTTTGAACAAAGGAACAACTTGAGCAACGCAGCTAGGCAAAATCTCAAATCCTGCTTTAATTAAGCGCAGGCAAATACTCGCAGCTTTGATAATTTGCGTGCAGTAAAAATACTGCCTGCCTAATGCTTGTTCGCAGTAAATTTTAAAAGTTTTGAACTTGTGTTTGTACAATCGCAGCTTTCGGATGGCGTCCAGCATGATTCCTTGCCGCACGTAGTCTAGGAATCCCCTTTTAATTTCGCCTGTCAGGTAGTCTAAATCGTGAAAGGGAGATTGATTCTGGATTTCTTCTTCAAAGTCTAGCAGCGGGCCTGCAAAGTGAAAGTTGGAGGCGACATCGCCTAGGTAGAAGTTGTCAATTGATGTGGACATGATCTGGAATGGTTCGAGAAAGGGCACGATAGCACGGAAGTTGTGCGATCGCAAAGTTGAAGTTTTGGTCTGTATCTTTGATACAATTTTGAGTTGGGCACTCTTGTGAGGTCGATCGACCTTTTACATCGCATCACCTCCTTGGAGTTCAAGGAAAGGGGCTTAAGGTATGCACTCAAACCCCGAAAATAGGCTTGGGTATGCAAGCACAATTGATAGATACTACAAGTAAGGCGGTTCTTCAAACCTGCATTTTGACGAAACGAGGCTCGCCCAACCGCTTTGCTATGTCCTTATTCGTAGTTTAGTCAGACTTACGGCTTTTGTCAAGGGTAAACTACGAAATATTCTGCACCATGAATCAAGAAGTACGGGATTTATACGAAATGAGCCTTGCAGAAATTAGAGAATACAGGGGCTTTAGTCGCCGAGAGCTTAGCCAGCAACTGACGGGGAAAGTCTCTGAAGATACTTTGTATTCAATAGAAAAAAGAAAACAAAAACCCAGAGTTGATACTGCAATAGCCATCTGTACAGCACTAAATATTAGCTTGAAACAGTTCTGTCACTCGATCGGGCTAGATGTTTCAGGGCTTGTTGATGATTACGTACCCCCGAAGGGCAGCTAACAAACAGAGCTAAATCATGGTCTTGATATTTGATACAATTTTGAGTCAGGCTGTGAGGTCGATCGACCTTTTAAATGGCATCACCTCCTCGGCGTTGAGAAAAAAGGGGCTTGAGGTATGCGCCCTTGCCCCGAAAATACGCTTGGGTATGCAGGCATAATTGATAGACACAACAAATAAGGCGGTTCTTCAAACCTGCATTTTGACCTTGGAGGCTCGTTGAGCGGCCTTTGTTTTGCCTACCAACATGAAGTTTACGTCTTATTCAAGTTTTTGTCAAGATGTTTACATCATGAATATTTCGTCCTATGATAGAAGAAGATTTACAAGAAAAGGAGAAGTCTCCATTGAGACTACTCAGAGAACAAGCTGGACTAACACGCCCTCAAGTCAAAGAAAAAATCGGAATTTCCGAGCGAAGACAAGCTGACTGGGAATTAGGCAAGGCTCTACCTAACGCTGAAAACATACTTGCTATGGCTAACCTGTACCAGGTTTCTCTAAAAACTATGTTTGAGCTTTTAGGATTAGACGTAACCAAAATTCCCGATGACTTACCAAGTCGTGAGCCTTCACCGAAGGACAACTAACAAGCACAGCTAAATCATGGTGTTGACATTTGATACAATTTTGAGTTTGGCTGTGAGGTCGATCGACCTTTTAAATGGCACCACCTTTTCGGTATTGAGAAAAAAGGGCTTAAGTCATGCACCCAAGCCCGGAAAATACTAAGGCTATGCAGGCATAATGGTAGAAACTACAAATAGGGCAGCTTGCTAAACCAAAGCGTTTCCACCGTCCGGCTAAAGCAGTCGCCTTTGTGTTGTCTCTATTAAACAACCTTAGTTGTATTTAACCGGTTTGTCAACAACTTTGGTTGTGAATTTGCTATGATATGCCCCGAAAGAAACAAACTCAACAGTCCAAAGATATACCAGCACTGCAAATCTTGCGGGAGGCTGTTGGTTTATCGCAATCCGCCTTAGCAAAACAAATTCCCGACAAAACTCGCACAAAAACCCTAACTCAGCAAGCCATTAGCAAATGGGAACGAGGACTAGACGAACCGGAACTGACCATTGCTCAAATGAAAGCCCTTTGCAAAGCTTTGGGAAAAACGCTTAACGATTTACCGAATGACTTAGGCCCACCAAATCCCGACTGACAAATAAAAAGTCAAAAAGCCCGATCGACCTTTCATATCATGTCCGATCGATTGACCATAATATCCCGGCAGCAGGGCGGGTTTTTGAGATTGGAGATTGTTGGCAGATATTGGCAGGTTTACCCGCCCCTACCTGATTTCGGGCGAAGCGAAGCGGAGGGAATCGACCGGACATAATATCATCCCTCAATCCGTAATTTTCCCTCTCAGAGCTTTAATCTGCCCTCGCTTGGTTTTGCTGTCGAGACGCTGGCGCTGAGAACTACGAGTTGCTTTGGTGGGTTTGCGCCTTTTCGGTATGACGATCGCACTTTTAATCAGTTCTTGCAGCCGTCTCAAAGCCTCTTCCCGGTTTTGTTCCTGGCTGCGGTGTTCCTGGGCTTTGATGACAATCACACCTTCGGAGGTGATGCGCTGGTCGTTGATTTGCAACAAACGCTGCTTGTAGCGATCGGGCAATGAGGAAGCTGGGATATCAAAGCGCAAGTGAATCGCACTCGCCACCTTATTTACATTTTGTCCCCCCGCGCCTTGAGAGCGAATCGCACTAATCTCGATTTCGCGATCGTCTATGAACACAGTGTTAGAAATTTGTAGCATGATTCAACAGTGAGATTAATGATACAGGTCGATCTCGCTTGTCTGCGGAGGCGGACGAAAGTTTGAGTCTATGCAGCGATTTCAAGATCCGAAGGATGCACTTATTTTAGTATATAAGTTATTTACAATTCTTAGCTCTCAGGATGAATTCAATGAGTATTTTTCTATCCCATAACTCTACTTCGTTAGATTCAGCAAGGTTGTAAGCGTTTTCTGTAAATCTGTTGTTGGTGATTACTATGCCTTTATTTCCGTTGTAATGTCTGACGGCTCCTGCTACTTCTTGAACTGCTTTAATCCCAACTGGATTTTTGCTTCTTTTTGCTTGAACCACGGTTTTTGAGTCATCCGTGTATAAAATTAAATCCGCCCCATAATCTTGAGTATCTTGAGTTAAACTAACACTATAACCAAATTTTCTAAAATGGATATCTAGAAATCTTTCAAACTCTTTTCCCGTCATTTCATCCACTTCCAGAATACCACTGTCTAATAAACGTTTGTTTTCCTCTTCTTCTAAACGTTTTCTTTCCTCTTCTTCTTTCAACGTATCAAATACCAATTTCGCAGCACCGACAACGGCAGCGGCTCCTACTATAAAAGGCCACATAAAACTACATTTATTTTAAAGGACTGTTTATTATTGTACCAGATTTGCTCAGTATAGTTATCTACCCATATCACAAGCACAGTGTGATATTAATTACGGATTATCTAGGCCAACTCTGAATTTAGGAGAATTGATAATAGGTGGAGGGATACAATCAACGAGCGCTGAAAATCTTGTCAGCAATGGGTGATACAATAGCCAACAGGCTCAACTACACTCGATCGACCTATACCATCATCAGGAGTCCAATACTTAATTATCAATGCCCTGGAAACTCTGGACTTGCTCATCTGGAGAATATATGATGAAGAAAAGGGCTTTTGGTACATCGAAACCCCTAGTCGAGTTTTACCAAGGGCTGCTATACTACAAAGTGGCGAGATTATTCGTATAGACGAGCTGGAAGACTATGACGAAACCCCATGATATTAGAAGAGAACAAGACCGCAGATTGGGAGAATTAATGGCGATCGCACGTCAGCGATTTATCGATGCAGGCGGCGATCCTCGACACCCGCCATCAGGTTTAAAAGGCGATGATTACATGACAGACGCAGAAAGACAAGAAGCACTCACGATCGCCCGATCGCTCTTTAACGACGAATATATTAAAACCTATCTCCAAAACAAACGTCAAAACAATTTGCAACCCCAGAATAATTAGTAAGGTGCGCCGAAACGCACCCTACAAAAATTAATTAGTCCGTAGTACCAGTTTGCAGCGACTCTTTAGCAGTCTGCGTCCACTCTGAGTGGAAGAATTCGCCGCGCGGTTTGTCGGTGCGTTCGTAGGTGTGAGCCCCGAAATAATCACGCTGAGCTTGCGTGAGGTTTTGCGGCAATCTTTCGCGCCGGTAGCTGTCGAAATAGTCCAGCGAGGCGCTAAAGGCTGGCACTGCAATCCCCAGTTGGCAAGCAGTAGCTAACACGTCTCGCCAAGCCGATTGGCGATCGAGAATGCTCTGTTTGAACTCCGGCGCTAACAGCAAATTCGGCAACGTGGGATCGTCCTTGAAAGCTGTTTTAATCTTGTCCAAAAATCCAGCCCGAATAATACAACCACCCTTCCAAATTCGGGAAATTTCGCTCAAACTCAAGTCGTAATTGTACGACTTCGACGCCGCGCTCAAAAGTGCCATGCCTTGGGCGTAGGAGCAAATCTTCGAGCAGTAAAGCGCATCGCGGACTTTGTTCACAAACTCTTTAGTATCGCCTTCGTACTTGCCGCTAGGCCCGGTTAGTTCTTGGGAAGCTTTGATGCGCTCGTCTTTGTAAGAAGACATGATTCTCGCATTCACAGCAGCGATAATTGTGGGAATGCTCACGCCCAATTCCAAAGCACTCATTACAGTCCAGCGGCCGGTGCCTTTTTGACCGGCAGCGTCCATAATTACCTCAACTAAGGGTTGCTTAGTTTCCGGGTCAATGTACTTGAAAATGTTAGCCGTAATTTCAATCAAAAACGAGTTGAGTTCGTCTGTGGTATTCCATTCGGCAAAAACTTCCTGCAACTGCTGGCCGTTCAATCCACCAACGTTTTTGAGCAAATCGTAGGCTTCAGCAATGAGCTGCATATCACCGTACTCAATGCCGTTGTGAACCATCTTCACGTAGTGGCCGGCGCCACCAGGGCCGATGAATGTGACGCAGGGGCCGTCATCTACTTGAGCCGCAATTTTGGTGAGAATTGGCTCTAGTAGGCCGTAAGCAGTGCGGGTGCCACCGGGCATCAAGCTAGCACCATTCAGCGCGCCTTCTTCGCCGCCGCTGATGCCCATGCCAACAAATCCCAGTCCCATCGATTCTAAATCTTTGGTGCGACGTTCGGTGTCGTCGTATAGCGAGTTGCCGCCGTCAATAATCATGTCGCCCGGTGACAGCATGGGTTTGAGCTGGTCGATGACCGCATCTACGGGTTTCCCAGCTTGCACCATGACTAAGATTCTGCGCGGGGTTTCTAGGACATCGACGAATTCTGTCAGAGTCTTGGCGGCTACAATGTTCTTGCCGGGGGCGCGTTGGGCCATGAAGTCGTCGGTTTTGGCTGCTGTGCGGTTGTATACAGCCACGGAGAAGCCTCTGCTTTCGACGTTGAGCGCTAGGTTTTCGCCCATCACTGCTAGACCGATTAAACCAAAATTTTGCTTTGTCATGCTCATAACCCGCTGGTTGTTCCCGCTTGATGATAGGTTTGCGAGAGAGGAAAGCGAGGCGGGGTGTACCGCTTTCCGGTGGACTAAAAGTATTGGACAATAGACCTAGGAGGTTTAGGTTTATTTTTATATTCTCAGAATTGCTGTTTGGTAAATCAGTAGGGTTTTTTTAAGATTTAAGGGATATTAATGACGCGGACAGGTGATGATAAGGCAGGTATTATGTCGATCGCGGTAACGGTAGATACAAACAAGCGGACATTTTGAGGAAAATTGAGGAGACTGTTGTAACTATGGAAGATTTGCAGTATCTCGCGGCCTGGGTGAAGGAGCAACACGCTCGCGAGTATATTTTGACTTGGCTGCTGAGTCAACAGGGGCTGTGGTGGTCTGATGGGGATATTTATCAGGCCGTTTTGCAAAAGTCGGGAAAGCTGTTGAAAGCTTATGTTCAAAAAAGGCAAGCGGGAGAGTTATTTGAGGGAATTTCTGAGAAGTTGGGAGGAGATGAGAATTGGGATGATTTGGCGGCGAGTTTGGCGCGGATTGTTGCTGTTTATCAAGAGGAATTATCGCATTTGCAAGAGCGCGATCGCCGGGGGGATGGGCTAAAAAAAAATTTGATTAGTCAACCGTTGACTGGAGATCCTTTGCCGCTTTTGGAAGTGCAGCAAGCTTTGCCCGATCCTTATGCGGATACGTTGACGGGGAGATAATTTGCGATCGACTTTTTGGAGGCACAAGAATCTCAGAAACCGGGTTTCTTCCTACATCTCTCGTACTCAACCAAAAATTGTCGCAGAAACCCGGTTTCTCGCCACGCAGTTAATCCCAAAAACCGGGTTTCTTCCTACATCTCTCGTACTCAACCAAAAATTGTCGCAGAAACCCGGTTTCTCGCCACGCAGTTAATCCCAAAAACCGGGTTTCTTCCTATATCTCTCGTACTCAACCAAAAATTGTCGCAGAAACCCGGTTTCTCGCCAGCCAACTAAAGAAAATGGATCGAGATTCAAGGATTGAGAATAGGTGTAATATCTAGAAGAAATCCGGGAAGTACATCTTCACCCGAAAGTGTAGGCGGTTGGTCAAAAGAGAAATTAATCACTTCTGCTACATCTTCAGACAACCGATAGATTTCTACTAAAGGCGTTTGGGGGTCAATTAGCCAACCTAAGCGACAGCCGTTTGTTCGATAATACCGCATTTTAGCCCGCAAGGTTTCTAGGGAATCACTTTGCGATCGCAATTCAATTATAAAGTCCGGGCACAGGGGAGGAAATTTGCGCTTATCTTCTGCGGATAATGCTTCCCAACGTTCTAGGAGTACCCAAGCAGCATCAGGGGAACGCTTCGCACCGTTGGGTAATTGAAAGACAGTGGAAGAGTCAAAGACTTTTCCCAATCGAGTCTGACGATTCCACAAATTTAGGTCTGTAGTCAAATCCGAATTTCTGATGCCGCTTTCGCCGCCTGTTGGAGGCATAATAATTAGTTCTCCTTCGGGGGTTTGTTCTAATCGCCACTCTTCATTAGCGATGGACAATTGATAAAATTGTTCGTCGGTTAAAGCGACGGCGGCAGGTAGGTTGAGAGTTATAGTTTCCATCGTTGATATTATCGCCAACTAGGTTGGTTTTATTATAGCTCGCACTTTCGGACAATTTTCTCAAAAAGGTCGCACGCTCAGAAACCGGGTTTCTTCCGATATTTTTCGTGCGAGGCTAAAAATTTTCGCAGAAACCCGGTTTCTCGCCACGCAGCTAATCCCAGGAACCGGGTTTCTTCCGATATTTCTCGTACTCAACTGAAAATTGTCGCAAAAACTCGGTTTCTCGCCACCTAACGAGAGCAATTAGATCGCAAATCCGCGATAATTGATCGCAATCACCCGCGCCAAATTCCCCACGCTAACCCACAAGTCCGCCGGGGGTTGAAAACCCCCGTCTCATAGCAAAAGTCCTCTCAAAGAGGACTGAAAGACACATTTTTGAACAAGCATTGCAATATCTCCTCAGTCGGTTTCAACCGACTTTTGCTATGAGACAGGGGTTAAAACCCCTGGCGGACTGTTTGTTTAACTCTAAATATAGCTGCTAGCTTGACGGGTGAACATTGAGCAGTAAATTCCGTTTGATGCTATCAATTCGTCGTGAGTTCCTATTTCTGCTATTTTACCGTTTTCCATGACGGCGATACGATCGGCAATTTTTGCTAATCCTAATCTGTGACTGATGACTATTGTTGTTTTCCCGGCGGCTATTTGGCGGAAGATGCTGTAAATTTCGTGTTCTGTCTTGGGGTCTAGGGCGGCGGTTGGTTCGTCAAAAATTAGGACTTCGGCGGTAGAAAGCCGCATTAAGGCGCGGGCGATCGCAATTCTTTGCCACTGTCCCCCCGATAAGTCTATGCCGTCTTCTAATTGTTTCCCCAAGGGAGTCTCTAAACCTGCGGCAAGACTATTGACTTTTGCGCTAATTCCTGCTTCGGAAATAGCTTCGTTAATTGCGGTGTCATCTGACAGGGAAAGCAAGTCGCCGAAACCGACGTTTTCGCGGACTGTGGAGGGGAAACGGGCGTAATCTTGCATGACGACGGCGATGCGCGATCGCACGTATGCTAGAGAGTACGATCGCAAATCTTTGCCGTTCCAGTCGATCGTACCACTTGTCGGGTCGTACAGGCGGCCGAGGAGTTTGCCAAGGGTTGTTTTACCCGCGCCATTTTCACCAACAAGCACTAGCATTTCCCCCGGATTAATCGTTAAATTGATATCTTCAACCGTGCTTTTATTGCTACCGGGATAGCAGAAAGATAGATGCTTAATCTCGATGCCAATTTTATCTTTTGTGGGGCGGGAATCTAGCCCGTCTTCTGGTAAACTAGGGAGGCGAGATGCTACATCCACAAGCGGAGACTGCAATTCTGGTTTGAGTTCTAACAGTTGAAAAATCGGACTAACGCCGAGGGAAATATCGTACAAATTAGCATAATTGCCAATCAATAATTGCAAACTTTGCTCCACCTGAACAATCAAACCAGAATACAGCGCCAAATCTCCCAAAGTATAGCGACCACCCAAAGCTCCCATTACCACATAAACAAATGGCAAAGCTACTCCGATTCTACTAAACACTGACCACAAAAGTAAAACAATTGCTCCTTTTTTTCGGATTTGCTGCATCTCGCTAAAAAATTGCAAAAACTGATCCTGCCAGCGTTTGAGCCAAAGTTCCTGCAAGCCAAACAAACGCAATTCTTTAGCATATTCTTCGCCCGTCAAGACTCTAGCGGATAAGTTCATCTCGCGGCTGATTTTAGCTTGCTTTCTTTGAACTCTCCAGATGATTTTGCTATATTTTCTTTGGATGTAAATTGAGGGACAGGATGAAATCAACATCACCACTGGCACCCACCAAGCTATCGCTGCAGCAAGGCCTATCGATGGAATAAATATAAAAATTCCCGTGATGGTCATGCTGATGGTAAATGCTAGTTGCTGTATTTTGAATACTCCGGTTTTTGCGAGTTCTACTATATTTAATAGTTCCGGGTTTTCAAACAGGGCAATATCGTCGAAATTAGCGACTTTTTCCAGGACTTTTCCTTCGACAAAGCCTTGAACGCGATCGCGCAAAGATGTCGCTGCAAAAGAGCTCATTGTGTCTAGGGCATCGCCGACTAACCTAAGACTTAAGACTCCGGCAATACTCCACAGCAATATTGGCCGGGAAAGCATCAAAGCAAAGGGCTGTGCTGTTTGGGTTTGCGACAGCAACCGAGATACTTCATCGATGATTAATTTATCTAAAAAAAGCACGGCCGATGGGGCAGCACCGCTGATGATGTTGAGTATTATTAAATTGCGGAGTTCTATTGGTGCGGCTTTGATTATCAGGCCCAGGCTGCGCCACAAAGCTTGGAAGGTTGTAAGTTGGATGGGTTGCATTATTTGTGGGTATGTGTCGGGTCTAGTCATCCCCGGACGGTTTATTATAACAGTATTTATTAACTGTTTGCCAAGCATAGACAGGGCGCAGTATTGGTCTTTCTCCTCAATTTTCCCAGGTTGGTTGAAAATTTATGAGTGCATTCATAGCTCGTTCCAAACTGGGGGAATTAGTCTGTGCTGACGCAACCTGCCAACTTTGATTGACAAACTGGATCAGTTGACCATTGTAGTCTTTACCAATTTTTGCCGTACTATTAGGATCGGGGACGATCGCATCCCGCAGATTTCGCTTCTTTGACTTTTTAGCCAAATTGATTAAAAGCTGCTTGGGGTCAGGAATTCGATCCGCGTCGCCAGGAATCAAGTCTACTGAAATACCCAGAAATTGGGCAAAGCCCGCTCGATGTGCAAGTAACCACGCTTCCACTTCTTTAACAGCAATCCGAAACAGCAGATTAGGATGTTTTGGTTGAGTTAACCACTCCGAAATAATTACTAACGGGCATTCTGCATTATCCAAATCAGTTAATACTAAGTATGGCATTCCCTTTGCCGCGTAATTTAATCCAGAAATAATCTTTTTAATTTTGCCATATCCTCTCTGATTCAAGCACTGTCCCACTGAAAAGGGACGTTGAGACTGTTTGAGCATTTGTTTAAGAACTGCTTCACTCAGTGCATCCTCAAACACTAAATTGATGGGAATATCCGTCATTTGAATAAACTCAGTTTTTCAATCGCGGGTGGCGCTGTGAGAGGAAGTGCAGCATCAGCTATGCTTAAACCTCCTTCTAATAGCATTTTGATTTGTTCATTACTTGAAGCAAGTTTTACCTGAGTTCCTTCAGGAGTCGGTGTCATTAGCAGCACCTCTTCGCCGCCAATGCCTTTGTCTGAGAGCAAATCAGCACTATGGGTACTGAGAATAACCTGTCGCTTTCTCGGGCGCTGAAGGCGATAAATCAGAGAGGGTAGATTGCTAACAATAGCCGAATTTAAGGAAAGTTCTGGTTCTTCTAGTAACAATAATGAATCGGATTCTAAGAGTGACCAGAGTAAACCAATTAACCGTAACGTTCCGTCAGAAAATTGGTCTTCCCGTTGTTTTCCTGCTCCGGGCCGCCAATGTTCGTAAACAGCTTCCAAATGCGGAACTCCCATGACATCTTTGGTATCTGTGAGGTTTTTCAATTGTGGGACAGCCAGCTTTAAAGCATCTTCAATTTTTTTTAATCGCGATTTTCTGGTTTTTTCTGTAGTTTTAGCAACTCGCTCTAAAAAAGTTCTCCCAAAAGGATCTTCGGAAAGTCCAGGGGCAGCAAAAGCTTCGGGATGGCGAACTAACTGAGGAATTAAATGTAAATATAAAATCGCTTCTAAAAATTTAGAAATTTCTCTGAATTCTGCATTGGCATTAATTTGCTCTAAATAAGTCTGGGTGAGACGTAGCTCATCTTTGTCATCTTCTTGAGTAGGGCGATTGACAATTTGCTCCTCGCCTTTCCAAACTCGTTCGTAGGCAACAATCGGCTCATTTTTGCCGCCTTTTCTATGTTTAATTCCCAGCCCATACCTCCATAATGGCTGTTGGGCATTAGATTCGGAAAGGTGAATTTCTATTTCTACATCTGAATAACGGCGCGCATAAAGACTGCGAATTTTTGATACGCCACCTCGATCGCTCACGGCTTTCTGCAATCCGCCTCCTGCTTTAGCCAGATCCCGCAAAAAGCGCAATGAATCGAGAAAGTTTGACTTACCACAAGCATTAGGGCCTACCACAAAAACGCGATCGCGCAAATCAACATTCACTGACTGAAAATTGCGCCAATTTTTCAGAGCTATATGGGAGATAATCATATTGATAAAATTTCCATTGTTCTTGTAATACTTTAAAATTATTTCGGTCTTCAGGGGAAACACTATCCTCAAAACCTTTACTTTACAATTTATCCAACCCCTTTGCCGAATTTTTTGGATATTTTTGGGGAATTTCTCTAACCTGTTAACATCTTTGCTACCCTAGAAATGAATTTTATCTAGCTACACATGAATCGCAGACGATCGCCCTTTCCATCTCAAACTCTACCAGATCGAGCGATCGCCCTGAATGAATCCCACCATAACATAAACCGCTTTATGCCAAAACTATCCAAATGTCAAACGCCGCACCGTACCATCATCTGTAAATTGCTGTTAGAACAGGCAAGATGCCTGTTCCACAAAGAATGAATTTCTTGTGGGGTGGGCAGGATGCCCGCCCAGAAAAACCTTATTAAAAAGGGCGCAACATCTCAGAAATATCAAACTATCCAAATGTCAAACGCCGCACCGTACCATCATCTGTAAATTGCTGTTCGCCAACGCCAACAACTTCCACAATAACTTCGCGTTCTGATATCAAAAATTGGCCCTCGCGCGCGGCAATTTCAACGATGATTTTTTCCCCTTCCAAATACACCTTGTAATTGGTCGTTGCCCAGACACCTTTTTCGTGTTCAAAACTGTGTCCGTCGTCCTCATAAAGCGTCCATTCACCGCTTCCGGGCCAAATTCGCATTTTCAATGACTCAAGCGGTTCTTCGCTGACAAACTGCCTCACAGGTGCGATCGCAATTATGCCGCCGCCCCGCACGTAAAGCGGCATTGTCTCCAAAGGTGCATGGGCTAAAATGTGCGTCGGGCCGTGATAGCATTCGCCCGTCCACCAATCAAACCAAGTCCCCTCCGGCAAATACACGGCGCGGTGTTCGACTCCGGGGCGGTAAACGGGTGCAGCCATCAGCGACGGGCCGAGCAATACTTGATCGTAAAGGTGGTAAGTTGTGCGATCGCGCGGAAAGTGATACAGTAGCGGTCGCAAAATCGGCGTTCCCGCCGTCGCTGCTTCCCAAAACAACGTGTAAATGTAAGGCAACAACTGATAGCGCAAATTCATGTACTCGCGGCAAATCTTCTCAGTGCGAGATCCAAAAACCCACGGTTCGTGCTGCGCCGTACTAATCGCCGAATGACCGCGCATCAAGGGATACAGCATCCCCACCTGCATCCACCGCGCGAACAGTTCAGCCGTTGCATTCTCCGCAAAACCGCCGATGTCGCAACCGACAAAGGCCACGCCGGAAAGCCCCATATTGCAAAGCATCGGTAGCGACATTTCTAAGTATTCCCACTGCGATTGATTGTCGCCCATCCATACCGAGGAGTAACGCTGAATGCCCGCAAAACCCGATCGCGTCAGCACAAAAGATCGATCGCGCGTTAGCGAAGCCCTCGAAGAGGATCGCACTTTTTGCAACCCTTCCGCACAAGCTTTCGCCATCATTAAACCGTACAAATTGTGCGTTTCCGCGTGGGTGGCGCCTTCGGATTCCGGGCCTTGCGGTGCATCCATCGGAAACCAGATGTGTTCGTGGCCGTCGCCAAAAGGCCGTTCTGCGATCGAAGGTTCGTTCATGTCGTTCCAAATCCCCGCAACGCCCATATCTGTAAGGTTTTTGTGCAATTCGCCCCACCACTCGCGCACCTCTGGCCGCAGGAAGTCGGGAAACACCGCTTTTTCGGGCCAAACGTAACCGTGGAATAGCCTTCCCTCTGCGGTACGGACGAAATAGTCGTTTTCCACACCCTCATCAAATACTTCATAATCTCCTTCCGGTTCGTACTTGACACCGGGATCGACAATCGTCACAACCTTAAAACCGACTGCTTTCAAGTCTGCGATCAGTTTCGCCGGATCGGGGAAACGCTTCGGGCTCCAGGTAAAAATGCGGTAGCCGTTCATATAGTCGATGTCGAGGTGGATGACATCGCAGGGAATCGCCCGATCGCGAAATTCCTTTGCCAACTCCCGCACAACGTCCTCGGAGTCGTAGCTCCAGCGGCATTGGTGGTATCCCAGCGCCCATTTTGGCGGAAGCGGCATCCGGCCGGTTAACTGCGTGTAGGTGGCGAGAATTTGGGCGGGTTCTGGGCCGTAAATGATGTAGTAGTCGAGTTCCGGGCCTCTGGTTTCCATCCGCAAAACCCCCGGTTGTTCGGCGCCGATGTCGAATTGACTCCAAAATGTCGTGTTGAAGAAAATGCCGTAAGCGCGATCGGGATTCAGGGCGATGTAAAATGGGATAGCCTGGTACATTTCATCGCTGAGGGAATTGTAGTCAAGCGCGTCTATTGTCCAGTTTGTCTTGACTTCGGAGAGTTTGTCGAGAAAGCCGGTGCGTTGTCCGAAACCGTAGAAATGTTCGTCTGGTTCTATGCGTTTCCAGCCTGCGGTTGCACCTGTGCGCCATCCCATACTGGGATCGCAGTCGCTAGCAAAGGGTTTTCCCGATTTGTCAAAGCATTCGATGGAAGTGCGATCGCGCTTGACTGAAATCGTTATTTGTGCTGTTTCAATTTCTATTTTTTCTTCTGTTTCTCGCACTTCAAATGGTGTAATTTCCCACTCTTCGTCAGGGACTGTTATTGAGTGCGATCGGCTTTTGAATTCACCTGTCGGGGACATTCGCACTCGGATTAAATTCGGTGCGAGGATGCTGAGGTTTAGGGAAGTTTCGCCGCAATTAAAGTGAAGGGTGCGTGAAGCGCAGCTATCCCGTAGGGAATCGGTTTTATTTATGGATTCTACCGAACCGATTGTTGACCAAGGCTGTTCCGTTTTTTGCAGTTTTCCGAAGTATTGCGGCATATACGACGATTTGGTAATTGGTAATTGGTAATTGGCAATTGGTAAACCGATCGTGCAATCCGCAGTTAACTGCCGTCATCTAGCTAAAGGATGAATATAACTTCTCAGCCTTTCTTCAAGTGAATTTTAAAATGCGGTGAAATCTACTTCAGCAATACCGTGACTAGCCGAATAAGCTACTCTAAAAAATGAAACAGGTATCGATAAATTAAGTGCCAAATAACAGACGCTTTGCACCATTTTTCATTTTAAATCAGGCTTTAGGAACAGGCATCTTGCCTGTTCCACAAAGACTAAATTTTATTGTGTAACAGGCATCTTGCCTGTTCTTAATAACGGTGCGAGATATCAGAAATAACTTAAATCCGCTACTAGAGCAATCCTTGCAGAAGTCGTAAATTTTGTACCCCACGCCAACCCTCCCCGAACCCGTGGGGAGAAAGTAAGAAATTCACAAATAATGCAAAGATTGCTATATATCGCGCCATTGCTTCCCATAACTCCTACGGGATATCAGTTAAATAACTCTAGCCATCTTCGCCTCAATTGTGCACTCTTCTCTTCTCTTCCTTTGCGTCTTTCCGGTTCATGATATCCTGAAAAAAACGAAGTGGAGCTTTCGCTTCACAATTACGAAACATCCACTTTTAAAACTATTTTAGTGGCTGCAAAAACCGAGTTGCATTCACTCGATCTTACTTGTACAAAACAGCCTCTTTCAAAGTCGCGATATTACCTAGCGCTTCATCGAGATCCTCTTGGGATGCGCCGTGGGCAACTATTGCATCGGTCAAATGCTTCACAATTGCATCAAAGTGTTCAGGCTGTAAATTCAAACCTGCGTGTGCTTTTTCCATTGAACGGCCTGAGTATTGCTTGGGGCCGCCGAGGGCATAAGAGATAAAAGCAGTTTGATGGCGGCGCTGCTTTTCCATATCTGTACGATCGAAGAAGTGGCTCACTATCTCGTCAGCCAAAACATCGCGGTAAAAATCATCCACCATCTCTTTAATGGCTGGCTCTCCACCCATTTTTTCGTACAATGTTGTTGCCATATTGTTTCAGCGAGTTATTTTTTTCACTTACTCTTTAATTATAGCTGGCACTTTTGCTTTTTTCACCCAGTGAAATATTAATTTCATCTGAAAATAATTACTTAGTAAGTGTTGCGACTGCTGGTATTTTTTAGACCACCCTCTATTTGTAAACTTTATTAACGTTTTCTCGCCAGTTAGATATTGTCGATCGCCATTCCAGCATTTTGACCGAATGCACGGATTGCTGGTTTTAGCAAGATGTTTCTTGGACAGCGCCAGCACCCGTTGGTTTGAAAGCTAGCAAACTCAAGAAATCGGTGAGGAAACAGTGGCAGGATGCGATCGCCCCTGCAATTGGACAAGTTAAAATAAATGGGCGATCGGCTGCCCAGCGGCATCATCATGTATAATCGAATTGCAAATACAATCGAATCACCACAACGATCGCGTGTATAGTAATATTTGGCAGTTGCTAGTCGGTTGCAACACTTCCGGGCGATCGCCCGCAGTTAAGAAAAACCTTTAACTTAAGTACGCAGACACAAATAAACATTATTATGTCATTGCGCGGAACGAAGCAATCCCAAGTCTGAGCGATTGCTGCATTCCTATCTGCTGTTTCCTTAAAATTTGACGATTTTTGAGTGCCTTGAAATACTACAGCCAACATCCTAACGCTTTCTCGATCGACTACCTCAACGACTTGCGAGGAGCAATTCTAGCCTCCCCTTATCTAGCTATCAACAACCTCAACCGCGATTTCATTGGCACAAAAGGGTTTTCCGTAGTGTTTCAACGTTCGGAAATCGCCGAAGTAGAACGGCGGTTCCCTTTGTTCAAACCCTATCTAGACCAAGCATTACAGCCTGAATGCAATGCTTTTTACCTCAACCCTTTGTTGCTGGGTGAAGGTTCCCGCGTCGATCCGCATATCGATCGATCTTTGCGATCGTACTGCAAAACAGTTGAACCTCCCGCAGCCGTCAGCGTTTTGTACGTGCAAGTACCGCCGAACTTGCAAGGGGGAGAGTTGATACTGCGGCGCAACAAACAGCAAGTCGGGCAGATTAAGCCGCAAGCCAACTCGCTGATCTATTTTCAAGGAGATTTGACTCACTCTGTCAACGCCGTTAAAAGTACCGGAACTCGTTTGAGTTTGGTTTGCGAACAGTACAGTTTGAGCGAAACAGAAATGCAAGATATTCCAGGATTCACAGTGGAATCTAGGGCCGTGAAAGCAAAAATTAAGTAAGGTTTATTCGATCCGGGGTTGGGTCGCTTTCACTTGGGCTTATGGTAAACTTAAGGCTCAATCTAAATCGGGACTTTTGAGCATTTCCATCAACTTCCGCTTCCGACTGTGTACTTGCATCAGTTGAGAACGATAATCAGACCACTGAAGATTTTGCCCAGTGTGTAAATAGGCAGCGCGGGCTTTTTCCAACCACTTAATCGCAAGATTGTACTCGCTTGATTTCCCTTGATCCATAATCGATGCAGCACGCCCACAAGCATTGGCGATTACCCAATCGGGGCTGTGGCTGATAGCAGCCCCCATTACTCGGTGAATTAGTGCTGAGTGGTAATAACCCAAGCCATCAACAAGGGCGATCGCATCTTCAATCATTCCCTCATCCAGAAAAATATCAACCTTAGCGTCAGTAAAATTCCAACTTTCATAACTTTTCAGAGTTGCTAACAAATCTGCTTTCAAAGTTGACCAACTATCTCTTGCTAACTTTTTTACTAAACTATAATCGCTAAAAGACGGTTTGATTTTAAATATCTGGATTCTAGCATTTAACGCAACTTCGTCTTCGCCCAACTCAACAGCCAACTCACTCATCGATATTGCCAGTTGGTAATGGCAATGACCTGACAAATTTAACCCAGCTTGACAAATTTTCAGAGCTTGTTCTAAGGCTCCATGTTGCTTTAAAGTTTGAACGAGAGCCAAAGCCTCTTCCGCTGATTGCATCTGGGTAGCCGCAGCTTCCACTGCTTCTTCTACTCTCCCCAAACGAGTTAACATCGTCAAGTATTGTTGAGTACAACCTTCTGCTTGCGCTAAGTATAAGTATTCTCGATCGCGTTCCTGGCGATCGAGGATTTGCAAGCGAATCAATGTTAAGTCGCGAGCACATTTTGGTGCGTCACCAGCCCAAACTCCTTGCCCAGTAATGTTTCCTTCAAGTACCTCTTGGAGTAGGGGGTCATCCCAACCTTGGCGTAAAGCTTCCAAACTCATGCTGAAATCACAATCCCATTCATCTTGCCAAGCTTCTAACATCACCTGGAGATCGATCTCTTCTTCAGCAGTTAGTTGAGCCATCAAAATAGCTTCTGTCCAAGCTTCATTCAAAGCGTTAGCTATCTCATAATTTTCAGCGCCATATTCTGCTACATCATTCCAATCTTCAACGCAGGCTGTGGTGATGGCTTCTAAAATTACTAAGGCGTTGTTGCCATCCCCCTCGGCGCTGAATTCCCGGGCTCGCTGAATTACATCTAAAAGTTCTTCTGTAATCGGGTCTTCCTCCCATCCATCCTCCAAATACCTCACAGCCTCTCGCAAAATTCGTCGTACTTGGTGCCGAAAGGGAGCAGGATCGATCGAGGTGTGGCGGGGTGCTTTGGTAGGTTGGTTTGAAGGTGCAGGAATAGCACTTAAGTTAATGTATCGTTCGATCGCATCAATGAGTGATGGTTCTTTTTTTACTAAATGCTGTATTAATTGCTGGGTTTGTACATCGTTGAGGCGATCGAGCAATTGTTCCAATGTCTGGCCCTGCTCAATTATTTCTGGTTGCCGCAGACACAATAACAACGTCGCCACAATGTGTTTACACCAGCCACCGTTATCGTAAGGACAAGTGCAGAATAATGTAGAGGCTAATCCAGCTTCATCAAAGGGCACGGTAACACGGTAGGGTTCTATTTCGGAACCCTCCACTACTGCTTGCACCATATTGCCACGCCGGACTGCCCTAGTAACATTGCCCGCTAAATAGTAAGCTTCACCCCGCTTGAGGGATTGGGCAGAGGTGTGAAGCTCGATCGCTGTTTCACTGAGTTTGGGAATAACCATAAGACTATGCCTCAGCAATTAAAGGATTAGACTCGATTTTACCTGAGAAATACACTTGCTCTACAATTTAATGGCGTCACGATTTGAGCTTTCCCTAAATTTTAATGATCTGTAAAAAACCCGGTTTTTCGACACCCGTGCCTAAGTTATGCCTAACTACCAAAATCGGAATAACAGCCAAACTTTTGATGAGTAACAGCCCATACAGCTAGTTGAGCGGGACAACCTCAGCTTAAAATTGCCACAAACAGCGAACAACCCCAAAGATGAAAATATAAGGATGCAAAGCATTTTCGATCGACGCAGGATGTCGGAGTCAATGAAGCTGCTGGTTTGGTAAAATGCCAGAGGCGATCGCCTTACCAATAAAAACCGCCAGATTAATTTAAACTGATTAAAAATTAGGCTGCGAAAATCCGATGATCCGCAAGAAAAACCGCAAAAAGTTACCCTTATTAGCAGCATTCTTAGTCTCGCAATTTATCCCTTGGTTCGTGAGTACGATCGCGCTATTTCTCAGTCTCTGGATCGTCATACCAGCACCCGCGATGTTCCTGTACCCTTTGGCGGTGGGAGCACCAGAAATCAGCCCTTGGTTGGTCGGTATAAATACGATCGCCCTTCTGCTGAACCTGCTGAGACGGCATCAAGGCAAAGTTTACATTATTTTGTCAATTTGTAACCTGTTCGCCCTAATTCTGAGCCTGCTTCCCCTGATTCAGTTCCCAGCAGCCAATGGAGCCATAGCTACCCAAATGCAAACAGTTTTAGGGGAAAACTATTTAGCAGCCATTCCTGAAACTTATCGCGCCCAGCTACGCCCTCAACCGTTTATCCTCGCAGATGCGTTCCGAGGAATTCCGATTAGAGACGTTAGGATCGATCGGGCTATTGTATTTGCCAACCCTGACGGAGTTTCACTCCAATTAAACCTTTACCGGCCGATGCAAATTGGCAAATATCCGGCGATTATCACACTCTACGGGGGAGCTTGGCAAAGAGGCAATCCCGATTCCAATGAGGAATTCAGCCGCTACATGGCCGCCCAAGGCTATTGTGTAGTTGCAATTGATTACCGCCACGCTCCCAAGTATCGATTTCCTGCTCAGCTTGAGGACGTACAAGCCGCTCTTTCCTATATCAAAACTCATGCTGCTGATTGGTCCATCGATCTCGATCGAATTGCTTTGATGGGAAGGTCTGCAGGTGCCCATTTAGCAATGCTAACTGCTTATGATTCTAGTGTGCTTCCAGTTCGAGCAGTAGTGAACTATTACGGGCCAAATGACCTGATCCGGGGATACAATGACCCACCTTTTCCTGATGCCATAAATGTTCGAGCCGTCTTGCGCGCCTTTCTGGGAGGAACGCCAGACGAACTCAACGAGCTTTACCGTCGGGCTTCTCCCATCAATTATATTAAACCCAATCTTCCCCCTTCTCTACTGGTTTATGCAGGCCGCGACCATATCGTTCAGCCCAAGTTTGGTCGATCGCTCTACCAACGATTGCGAGCAACGGGCGATTCCCTACGGGATAGCTTCGCCGCGCGTGCTATTTTGCTCGAAATTCCTTGGGCTGAACACGCTTTTGATGCAGTTTTTAACGGGCCGAGCAATCAATTAGCTTTGTACTACACAGAACGCTTTTTGGCTCATGCTCTGAAGTCTTCTGATTACCAACCAGTTAAATAAAAGTTTAAAATTTACTCATTTATGCTCAATAAACTGCGGCTATAACAGTTTAATAATTTCCCAAATTTCGTAAAGATTTCTACAGTAAATTGTCGCACCAAATTTTAGAATAGTTGCCAGACTTTATTTATTATATAGCGGTTCTCAAGCGTGGTGAGGTATGCCCCATGCCCCATGCCCCATGCTCTTATTTAAAATCTAAAATCCCAAATCTAAAATCTAAAATCGATATGCCCCATGCTCTTATTTAAAATCTAAAATCCCAAATCTAAAATCTAAAATCGATATGCCCCATGCCCCTATTTAAAATCTAAAATCCCAAATCTAAAATCTAAAATCGATATGCCCCATGCCCCTATTTAAAATCTAAAATCCCA
>NZ_JAUBRP010000003.1:168049-170908 GCF_036701935.1 Microcoleus sp. M2_D5
AATCTAAAATCTAAAATCGATATGCCCCATGCCCCATGCCTTGTTACACTGGAATCCTGCGGTTGTGCGCGATCGGTGCGATCGGCCTTTCTGAAAAAAAACATAAAATTCTGTAGCCTGCGATACATTTATTTAGTTAATGATTGTTTAAACTCTCCAAGTGTAGATTGTGTACTCTCCATAATTCTCCAAAACTCCTAAACGAGTGCGTTGTTTGCTGGACTGCGATTTATCGATCGTCGAACCGTTAAAAACCATAAGTAGTTTTGACCTGAATTCATCGGAATTGATTCGCACAAAATTTTTGAGCTGACCAGGGTGAAGATTAATTACTAAATTTGTGCAGTGCAGACATCTATAATGTTGACTCAAGTTTGTACAGGCTCTTGCCATCTATCTTCTTGCTAATAACCGAAATCCAACCGCATCTCACACTGGATTGTCACACCCGATGGACGGCGAAGTCATTGTGCATCGCTCCTCCAATCTTTTAGAGTCTGCCAAAAAGGCATTCTCCCAAAAGTTAGCTTTGACTAAAAACGTTGGGTAAATCCAACATATTCGTCAATCGTTAGACTTTTGCTAACATCTATTTTTTCTCAACTACTCGTCCCGCAATACCAATAAAAATAACCATGAGTGGAAACGAATCGCGCGTTCAAGCAATTTCTCAAATCGTCAACCGCAAACTGATGCCTAGTCGGCCTCCCAAGCGGCTAGAAGATATGTGGGCAACAGACGTTTTTACTCTGAGCAAGATGCAAGAAAGTCTGCCCAAAAGCATTTTCAAATCAGTAAAAAACACCGTTCAAACAGGCCAAAAACTCGATGCTTCCGTAGCTGATGTAGTTGCAGTAGCAATGAAAGATTGGGCTATTTCCAAAGGAGCCCTCTACTACGCCCACGTATTCTACCCGCTAACCAACGGTACTGCCGAAAAGCACGACGGTTTCATCTCAGTGCAAGGCGACGGCTCCGTCATCTCAGAATTTGCAGGCAAAGTTCTCGTACAAGGCGAACCCGATGGCTCCTCATTCCCCAACGGCGGCATCCGTTCCACCGCCGCCGCTCGCGGATATACAGCCTGGGATGTCACCAGCCCTGCTTATGTCATGGAAACCGACAACGGCATGACATTGTGCATTCCCACTGTTTTCATCTCCTGGACAGGTGAAGCCTTAGACAAGAAAACGCCGCTTTTGCGTTCCATTGCCGCCATGAACAAAGCAGCAACTAGAGTGTTAAAGCTATTAGGAAATACCGAAATTGCTCCGGTAAATTCCAGTTGCGGTTCCGAACAAGAATACTTCCTGGTAGATTCCAATTTCACCAACAACCGCCCCGATTTACTGCTAGCAGGTCGCACCCTTTTCGGCAAAGCTCCTGCCAAAGGTCAGCAATTTGACGACCACTATTTTGGAGCGATTCCAGAGCGCGTTCAAGTCTTCATGCAGGAAGTAGAAGAAAGAATGTACCGGCTGGGAATTCCTGCCAAAACCCGCCACAACGAAGTCGCTCCCGGTCAGTTTGAAATTGCACCAGTTTTTGAAGCAGCAAACGTCGCCAGCGACCACCAACAATTAACCATGACAATTCTCCGCAACACTGCGAAGAAACACGGTTTTATGTGTTTGCTGCACGAGAAGCCTTTCGCCGGCATTAACGGTTCTGGCAAACACGTCAACTGGTCGGTCGGTAACGCCACCCAAGGAAACTTATTAGACCCAGGCGATACACCGCACTCGAACATACAATTTCTAGTCTTCTGCGGCGCTGTGATTCGCGGAGTTCACAAATACGGGCCGCTATTGCGCGCGGTAGTTGCTACTGCCAGCAACGACCACCGATTGGGTGCAAATGAGGCTCCACCAGCAATTATCTCTGTCTATTTGGGTTCGCAATTAGAAGATATCTTCGGGCAAATTAGCCGGGGAGAAGTTAAGGACTCTAAAGGTCGGGGAATTATGAACTTAGGTGTAGAAACACTGCCTACTTTCATGAAGGATGCTGGAGACAGAAACCGGACTTCGCCCTTTGCTTTTACTGGAAACCGGTTTGAATTCCGGGCCGTAGGTTCCGGTCAGTCTGTTTCCGGGCCGCTGGTGGCGATGAATACAATTCTTGCAGATTCTTTGGACTGGATTGCTAACAAATTAGAAAGCGATTTGGCTAAGGGAACTGAACTGAATGCTGCCATCCAAACCATTCTCAAAGAAGTGATGGACGAGCACGGTGCGGTTGTATTTGGTGGCGACGGCTATTCGGAAGAATGGCACAAAATGGCCGTTGAGGAACGGGGTTTAGCTAACTTGCGGACTACGGCAGATGCTTTACCCGTGTTGAAGGAAGGATACATTGAAGACTTGTTTGAAAAGACAGGTGTTCTGACTCCAGTTGAATTGGAAAGCCGTTACGATGTTTATGCTGAGCAGTATTTGCTGGCAATTGAAGTCGAAGCAAAACTGGTAATAAGCATGGCAAAAACCATTGTTTACCCCGCAGCGTTGAGGTATTTAGCTGAACTTTCCGGCACGATTTCTAAATTGAAAGAGATTGGAATTGAAATGGAAAAGGAAAGTGCCGAAAAAGTAGCGGTGCTAGTTAAGTCCATGATGGATACTGCGAGCAAATTGAGCGCGGCTTTGAGCAAGCACGATTTTGCTTCGACAGAAGACCATATGCAGTATGCTTCGCAAACAATTCGTCCTTTGATGGATGAGGTTCGCAAGTATGCGGATGCTCTGGAAGGTGAAGTGGCTGATGATTTGTGGCCTCTGCCTACTTATCAAGAAATGCTGTTTGTTAAGTAAGGAATGAGAATGAAATAACTTCCACTCTTGAAAGTGGGATGGGCGTCCC
>NZ_JAUBRP010000135.1:0-8457 GCF_036701935.1 Microcoleus sp. M2_D5
CCGTGTCTGCGGTTCGATAGCCTGCATTTTGCGGTTTGATAGCTTGTCTCTTTTAAGATACAAGGGGCGGGTTCGCCCGAATCTGTGACACTCATCGACAAATGATAAAAACCCGCCCCCACCCCACGACTATATTCAAAATCGTCCTAACCATCCGGGCGATTGCTATACCTGACAATGACAGATAGTTTCGTCATTCTTACACGAAAAAAAAAGACTACCAACCATGACAAATGACCGCCGCTTAATTGAAGACTTTATCCCTATCAAAGAAATCTCGGTAGAAGCTGCACGGGAGAAGTCGATTCGCAAAGGTCACATTTCCACCCTACATTTATGGTGGGCGAGACGGCCTTTAGTCGCAGCAAGAGCGGCGGTTTTTGCATCCCTAATAGCGGCACCAGAAACACCACAGAAGCGCACAGCATTGAAACAAGCAATGATTGATTTGTGTAAATGGGAAGCTGGACAACCTACTATTGATAAAGCGAGAAAGCAAATCCTAGAAGCGCAAAAACTTCGCCTGAATTTACCGCCAGAAACACCATTAAATCAAGTGCCGCCACCAAAGGTTTTAGATATGTTTTCTGGTGGCGGGGCTATTCCGTTAGAAGCGTTGCGTTTGGGGTGCGAAACCTACGCAGTTGAACTCAATCCGGTGGCTCATATTATTGAGCTTTGTACGCTAGTTTATCCCCAAAAGTACGGCAGAAAATTAGCCGATGAGGTGGAAAAATGGGGCAATTGGGTGATTGAAAAAGTCCGAGGAGAAATTGGTGACTTATACCCTGATATTAAGGTGGGGGAAGTTGTGCCGCAGGAATCTGAGCAATTAGAGTTATTTGCACCAAAAGTTAAGCAGTTAACTCTCGCACAAAATCTCACCCCTGTTGCATATTTATGGACGCGCACTGTTAAATGTCCTAACCCTGGTTGTGGCGCTGATGTTCCTTTGGTGCGGCAAACTTGGCTTTGCAAGAAGTCTAAAAAGTATGTTGCACTTAAGGTGATTCCTAATCACGAAACGAAGCGGGTGGAGTTTGAAGTTGTCGAGTCTGCAACGGAAAAAGGGTTAGGTTTTGACCCGGCGGCGGGTAGTTCGCGGGGTACTTCAACTTGTCGTCATTGCGGGACAACTGTGCCTACTAAACCCTATATTCAAGAACATGGAAAAGCTGGTAGAATCAGTCATCAATTGATGGCAATTGTTTGTAATACTTCAGGAGAGAAAGGTAAAACTTATTTGAGTGGTACAGCTTATGAAAAATATATCCCTAATGAAATAGAAATTAAAACTAGGTTACAAAATTTGGTTAAAGAAATAGGAATTAGTACCCCGGATGAACCTGTAAAAGTGTGGTCTGGTGTTTTTAATGCGCCTCTATATGGTTTAGATACATTTGAAAAGTTATTTACCTCCCGTCAATTGCTGTCGCTGATGACGCTTGTTAAGTGGGTGAGGTTGGCGCATCAGGATATGGTGTCTCAGGGGTATGAGGAGGAATTTGGGAAAGCCGTTGCAACTTATCTCAGCCTTGGGGTTACAAAAGTTGCTAATAGAGGTAGTAACTTGGGGGTTTACCATACAGGGCGCGAAACTATAGAAAGCCCTATTGGTAGCGGCAGGCTACCGATGTGTTGGGACTTTCCCGAAACTAATCCAATAGGAGGGAGTTCTGGTAACTATTCTGACGGTTTAGACTGGACTATTCAAAACGTGCGAAACTTGGCAGAAATTAGTAATGTAGCAATTGCTAAAAGACAGCCTTGCCAAAAATTAGATATATCCGATTCTAGCTTAGATGCAGTTATTACTGATCCTCCTTATTTTGATGCTGTTCCCTATTCAGATTTATCAGACTATTTCTATGTATGGCTAAAACGCAGTATTGGACATCTTTTCCCGGAACATTTTTCTAGTCCACTTACCCCCAAAAAAAACGAAGCCACTATGGAACCTTCACGACATGGGGGAGACAAGAAAAAAGCAGCCCAAGCTTATGAAGACTTGATGCACAAAGCATTTTGTGAAGCCAGCAGAGTGCTAAAACCAGGGGGCATGATGGTTGTAGTTTATGCCCACAAAACTACCGCCGGTTGGTCAACATTAATTGATTCTCTCAGGCGGGCTAAATTTACCATTACTGAAGCATGGCCGCTTGATACTGAACAGCAAGGAGGATTGCGCGGTCTTAGGGCCTCTCTCGCTTCCAGTATCTTTTTAGTTGCCAGAAAACGGGAAAAACCCCACCCTAACCTTCCCCTTACTAAGGTGAGGGAACAAGAATTATCTAACTTCCCCCCTTACCAAAGGGAAACTGAAGGGGGTACAGGCGACTACGCCACAGAAGTCCGCCCATTGCTATCAGAAATCGTGCGCGACAGAGTAAAAACCCTGATGTCAGAAGGAGTTACCGGCGCAGACTTAGTAATAGCTTGCATCGGTGCCGGACTCCGCGCCTACACCCAATTTGACCGCGTAGAACTCCCCAACGGAGACGAATTAGATGCCAGTTCTTTCCTAGATGAAGTACAAAAAGAAGTAGCTGAAACCATCTTGGGCACTGTCTTAGGATGCGACCAAAGAGGAGTCTCAGCCGTCGATAAACCCACCCAATATTACATTCTGGGACGCTACGAATACGGCGAAGCCATTGTCGAATTTGACGAAGCCAACACCCTAGCGCGAGGTATAGGTGTCGAATTAGACGGCGCTAGCGGTTTAACTGACGGCAAACTTGCCCTAGTCAAAAAAACCAAAAATCAAATCCAACTAAAAGACTATCAAGAACGCGGCGCATTAGAAGACTTAGGCATTCAAAAAACCGAAAAACAGCAAACCTTCAACGTCAAACCCCAAGCCATAGGCAACGCCCCTAGCTTAATTGACATCCTGCACCGCTTGCTGTGGCTATCAGAAAATAGACCACAAGGCATCTATGAATTTTTGAGTTTAGCACAGCCAGACACCACCCAATTGCAGTTAGTAGCCCAAGCCTTAGCGGGTCGTGCTTTAACACCAGAGGCAGGAGGAATCGAAGGCCACACTACGAACCGCACCAAGGAACAGCAAACAATAGACACCTTACTAGCATCTTGGAAGCGACTTATAGAAGAAAACTTATTTACTAAAGGAAGTTAAGTTTTAACCATGTCTTACAGTGACTTTAGTTTAGATAAAGCCGTCAAAACCTTTAAGTTAATAACCTCAGAACGAGTTAACTTATTCGCCGAAACCGCTGAGATAGAAGGCAGCAACATTTTAACCCAAACCCTGCAATATAACGTACCTTTAGCCCTAGCAATGAATACAGAAAAAGCCCGTTCTGAATTAATTATTGCTCCAATTTTACTAGAATTGAGGAGACAACTGCAAGATAAAATTAGTTTATTCTCAGGAACCGAGTTTAATATTGCCCCCGAATTAGGTTTAAATGGAATTTGCGATTTTCTGATTAGCAAAGACCCCGAATTACTGTTTATTCGTTCGCCCGTTGTAGCTTTAGTAGAAGCCAAGAAAGAAAATATTAATAGCGGTTTGGGGCAGTGTGTAGCCGAAATGGTAGCAGCAAAACTATTTAACGAACAAGAAGGCAATAATATCGGCACTATTTATGGGGTTGTCACTTCGGGCAATATTTGGAAATTCCTTAAGTTAGAAGCACAAGTTATCAGTATTGATGCGGTTGAATATTATCTGCAAAACCTGCCTAAAATTCTCGGTATTTTAGTAAGTTTTATTCCCGATTAAAGCTCAAGAAACCTGGTTTTTCACTTTAATTGAGGGTTGTTGGCTAGTATTTGGGTAAAAAAACCCGGTTTCTGGCTACCATAATGCAATACGGTTCAGTTAACGGTTTGTATCGCCCGGAGATCCCCCTAAATCCCCCTTAAGAAGGGGGACTTTGAGGAATTTCTTGTCCCCCCCTTATTAAGGGGGGTTAGGGGGGATCAGATTCTACGGGGCCTCATAAAAAATTGGTATCACCCATAATGACAATACCGCCTCGCGATGACAACATCTCCCTTTCTGCCAATAATAAAATAATACAAACTCTTACCAAAAATTATGAACACCGCCTACCAAATCAAACCTTGGACACAAGTTGTTACTCCCCACGCCGATATTTTAGAAGGAAAACTAGATAACGCCACCTACGCGGCTAGCTTAAGTTCAGTTGTCCGCAATTCCCCAAACTGCCCCAAAGTTTACCGCGATGCCCGTGATTTTTTTAATGCTACTTATCTGACAGCAGAATTGAGAAAACTATTAGAAAGTGTTGTCAAAGGATTGTGTGGAGAAGCCGGCGACAGAGTTTTACAATTGCGTACACCCTTCGGCGGCGGTAAAACCCACGCTTTACTGTGTTTATATCACCTTGTCCAACACCGAAGCCAACTGCAAGGAATTCCACAATTAGACACTTTACCCAACCCAGGCGAAGTTAATGTGATTACCTTAATTGGTTTAGATATTGATATCACGGGCATTCCTATTGAAAACGGCCCAACTGTTCTCACACCTTGGGGCTATTTAGCGTGGAAAATTGGCGGTTATGAGGCTTATGCCCTGGTGGAAACAGAAGATAAACAACGCATTGCTCCTGGTAATGACAAGCTGCGTCAAATCTTTGCTGACAAAACAGTTTTGCTGCTAATGGATGAGGTGATTGTCTATGTCGAAGGCGCAATGGCTTTAACGGTAGGGGAATCAAATTTTGGTCGGCAAATCCTCACTTTTATTCAGAAGCTGACTGAAGTTGTCCGCGAATTGCCCCGCGCAGTTTTAGTTTATTCTCTACAAGCTAGCGTGCAAGAAGCTTTCGGGAATGAAGGGGTATTAAACACTTTAGATAAATTAGTCAGTCGCATTGATGCGAAAAAAGAACCTGTGAGTGGCGATGAAGTAATGCGCGTCATTCAACGCCGCTTATTTGCTGATGTGGGCGACCCAGCTATCATCAAAGAATTGGCGCGACAACAAGCTGAATTATACCGCAAATTCCGGGAAAGTTACGCAGAAACTAATCGGGAAAAACAGCAAATACAGCAACAAGTAGAATTACTAGCAGAACGTATTGAAATCAGCTATCCTTTCCACCCGGATTTACTTGATTTAATGTATCATCGCTGGGGAAGTTTACCGAGTTACCAGCGCACGCGGGGCGCACTACAATTTCTGGCTTCTACTGTTTACGGTTTGCGAGAGGCAAATGATAGTTCTTGGCTAATTACTCCCGCTAATATTCCGTTCCATAATGAAGCCACCCGCAGCGCTTTCTTTACCCAAGTCGGAGAAAGAGAAGCTTACAGTTCTGTCTTGAATGCTGACTTAATTGGTCGGAAAGCTAAGGTCAAAATAGTAGATAATCGCATTGGTCAAGATTCCCCGGCTTTGGCACTGTTAAAAGTAGGAAGTCGCCTCACTTCTGCTATTTTAATGTATTCTTTTGGTGCCAGAGGTGGAGAAGACCGAGGCATTTTGGAGCAAGATGTTATCGCGGCTTGTCTCGCCCCTGGATTGGAGCGCACAACAATCACGGCGACGCTAAGTGACTTGCGAGAACAGTTGCTTTATTTGCACTATGTCGGTAAACGCTATCGCTTTGAAACTAAAGCTAATCTGAATAAGTTAGTGGCGGATGAGGAAAGCAATATTAGTGGGGAAGAAGTGTTAGAACGTATCCGTACAGATTTGAGCAAGGCTTTACAAAATCCTCGCGGCAAAGTCGTGTTGTGGCCGAAAGATTCTGCGGCAATTCCTGATAATCTTTCTCAGTTTAGTGTTGTCTATCTTGACCCAAGCTGGGCGGAAAAAAGCCAGGAATTAATATTAGCTGATGCCTTGACATGGCTGGAAAATCGTGGTAATGATAAACGGGATTACAAAAATGCTTTGGCCTTTGTGATTCCGAAGGTGGTGCAGATGGAGAAGGCGCGAAAGGGGGCGCGGACAGCGTTGGCGATTTCTTCTCTGCTAGAACAGAAGAAAAAATACAAGTTCACTGCGGGAGATACGGAGGAATTGACTAGCAAAGGTCAGGAATCTGCGAATGAAATCAGCGCGGCAATTCGCCGTCTCTATGAAGATATTCTGCTACCGGTGCCTGACACAACTAGCAATGCTCCTCTGCGTTTGGAAATGATTGATTTGCAGTCTCAGCTTAATACGAGTCAAAACCTGCAAGACCGGGTATTGGATGCTCTGAAAAATTATGTTTTTGATTCGATAACGCCGACTAAGTTAGTGCGGCTTTCGGGTTTGGAAAGTTCGGAAACTGAATTTATCAAGGGTGAGGAATTGGTGGGTTACTTTTTCCGATTCCCCAATTTTCCGAAGTTGTTGGGTGTTGATCCGATTAAGAAAGCTATTCTGGAGGCGATCGCCAATGGCGTTTTGGGTTATGTCCCGCGCTTGACTATCAATGCCGATCGCCCTCCGAATGTAGAAAATCCTGCCCTCATCAGCTTTGCTAAGGGAATTCCGGCCGATGAGTTAGATTTGTCGGGGTATTTGTTGTCTCCTAGCTTGGTAATGAAGCTGCGGGCGATCGTACCAGCAGACGAAAATCAGCAAATTCTGGTTTCTGACTCGGAAAATGATAGCAATACCAGCAGTGGCGATGTTTGGGGTGAAGTCAGCCGCACAACCAAAGCGGCAGGGGAAGACAAAAAAACCGTTGAATATAAGTCGGAAACAAGCAGCATCAGGCGTTCTGTTTTGGTTGACATAGTAGATGGGAAACAAAAAGCCCACCACTACACTTTGAACGCGATTACTAACAAATCCCAAATTTTTGAGTTGTTTCAAATACTGCCAACACTATCTGACAAAGCGGATGATATGTCAATTACAATTGAAATTAAGGCACACGCAGTTAAGGGATTTGACCAGAATTGGCTCAGGAATGCGATCGAAGAACCTCTCGACGAAATGGACATTAAGGCATCTACACGGTTGGAGTAACAGCTTCAGCGCTTAAATTGCATATTCGGGCCGCTGCTGGGAGCAACGCCCGCCTCATTGTTTGATTGATTTTTGACACAAAATGTTTATTTGCCGCAACAGCTTATAGGGTTAATCCAAGTTTAGTTCCTATTCTCAGTCGTTGGGTGGGGGCGGGTTTATTATATTGTTGGTTTCTGACATAAATGGTTGGTGAACCCGCCCCTACGGTAATTTGGGGAAACACGCTTATTTCCGAGATTTGTGGCTGGGTGGGGGCGGGTTTTTGAGATTGTTAGTTTTTCACATAGATTGTTGGTGAAACCCGCCCCTACACGCTATCGTAGGGGCGGGTTTTACGAATAATATTTAATACCAGCCGACAATCTAGATAAACCCGCCCCCACCCAACCAATAACCTAGATTAACCTGATGTGCGATCGAATTTCACAAATGTAGATGCCGATTTGTGGCTGGGTGGGGGCGGGTTTTTGAGATTGTTAGTTTTTCACATAGATTGTTGGTGAACCCGCCCCTACGATAGCGTGTAGGGGCGGGTTTTACGAATAATATTTAATACCAGCAGACAATCTAGATAAACCCGCCCCCACCCAACCAATAACCTAGATTAACCTGATGTGCGATCGTATTTCACAAATGTAGATGCCGATTTGTCGTTGGGCAGGGCGGGTTTATTTATTTTCTCAATTAGTGGCAAAAATGGTTGGTGAACCCGCCCCTACAATAATTGCGGGCGATCGAGATTTTTTGTCGGGCAGGGCGGGTTTATTTATTTTCTTAATTAGTGGCACAGATGGTTGGTGAACCCGCCCCTACAATCATTTTTCAGGGGCATTTTCTTGATCTACTTGTTCAAAATTCACTTTATTATAGATATCTGCCACAGCAATTTCAAAGGATACTGAAGCAAGCGCGATCGTCTCATCCGATTCATTGTACTCAGCAAACGACCATCGCTTATCATCCGTCTTAGAAAAATGTTCGATATATCTCCGATTTTGGTCTAGCAATAAGTATTCTTCAAGAGTTGGAATCGTGCGGTATCCCTCAATTTTTTTGCTGCGATCGTATCCTTTAGTTGAAGCTGACAAAACCTCAATAATTACTCTGGAATTGGTAATCGTATCGGTGCGGTTATTATAATACTCCGGCTTCCCACATACTACCATCACATCGGGATAAGTATAGATGCGCTTCTTGGGTATCCACAAGCGGACATCGCTCATGAAAACTCGATAGTCTAGTTTTTTGAACGCAAAATTTAGTTCGGTACTGAAATTGAGCGCTATTTGATTGTGATTTGTAGAGCCACGGGCCATAGGAAATATTTCACCGTCAATGTATTCGCTTTTGTAGTCAGCAGCTTCTTCTAGTGCTAGATATTCCTCCATCGAGTAGTATCGTTGTTCAGTAAGGAATGAGAATTAAATAACTTCCACAAGTTTGTGGGATGGGCGTCCCGCCCGTCTTTTAAGGACGGGCGGGACGCC
>NZ_JAUBRP010000136.1:0-8342 GCF_036701935.1 Microcoleus sp. M2_D5
TCCGAACCTCACACTCAATAGGATGCCTTTTATGCTTGTAACTCTTCCTAATTGTAAAAAGCCTACACCTGTCAGCTCCCCCACCCCGCCGCTTTGTGATTCCTTGCTTCATCAGGGGAGAAAGGGAGAGTCAATCGATTTTCGATTTTCCATTTTCGATTTTCCATTTTATACCATTTTTTTAAAGATGTGATAGAGATAAAGAATGTAAAATCCAAGACCATCCGGTGAGAAAACCAATGAAACGATCGGTGAAAGATGCCAAAATTTCCTGGACTTTTGTGCGGAGCTCGTCAAGATTACTAAACACCGACTTTCGCTAAAAAATCTTTGAGATATTCCCACACTCTTTCTGTGGGATTTACTTCGGGACAAGCCGGAGGCTGAAATAATAAAATTATATTGTCTGGTAATTCAGATGAGCTTAAATTATGAGCGGGTGCGTTATCTACTTGAATGATGTGTAATTCATGAGGATATTGTCTTGACAAAAGTTGTAAATATGCTTCAAAACAAATTTTGTCTAAATGGGAAAACTCCCAAAAAAAACTTTTTCCATTAGCTATCGATACTGCCCCATACAGCAAAAAGCACTCAAATTTCCATTGATGCTTCCCGACGGGCTTTACACCTGAAAGCCTCAGCTTGCGCCGACTTTATTGTATGTAGTCCTAGCCGCGTTTCATCACTAGACCAATAATTGACTTTTTTATATTTGTTTACTTGAGGTAAAGCTTTGTGTAGTAAAGCTTTTATCTGTTGATGCAAGTTATTTTTAAATTCGTTAATCGCCGTAGATTTCTGAGAAATACTGCGAGGTCGAGGGATTTTTAATTTACTTTTTAATTCCCTTATTACTAAAGAATATACAGCCGAGTAACTACTGGCTATTCCTTTAATCAACCCAAGCCAAAGATGAACTTCTTTATAACTCTTAAATCCTTCAGGGTCTCTCAACTCTTGTTGCAAGGTCGCTGCTATTTCAACTGAGAACTTTTTTGGGCGACCGAAAACCTGCCTATTTTTTAACAAATTTTCCAGACCGCCCTTTCTATATTGGGAGAGCCAGCGATGAATCGTTGCCTCACTTTTACCTAAAACTGCGGATACTTCCCGCACAGTTTCTACTTTTTTTTACTGAAATAAATAAAGCATTTGAACTTTTTTATAAGCTAGGATTTTTTTTTTTTTTTGAGGATTTCTCGTAAATTTTCTACAGATTCGGTAATCTTTATATGAGGACGACCAGACATTGTAATTTTCGCCTTTACTTTTTACACAAGTCTATCACATCTTTAAAAAAATGGTATTAGAATTGAAGCATTGATCCCACGGATAAATTCTGGGGCTCCTTTATCGGATACAGGTTTTTTATTTGTGGACGGATGAATTCGCGGGCTTGTATCCTGGATGCTTTCTGTCGGAAAGCGACAAAGAATTACCCATTTCCCATTTCTTCTTCTCTATTGGGATCGATCGATGTTCCTGCTTCTGGGGTTGCACCGCCGCTTCTCTTTGAGCCGTAAAATCAGTAGCCGCCGTCTTATCAGTTAGACTAATTTTTCCCTTGAGGGTTTCTTGCTCCACAATTCCGCGCATTTTAACAGAACTGTTTTGACCGGTTGCTGTGGAGTCCCTGCAACCCGCTAAATTAGGAACCGCACCCGACAAGTTCAATCCTTGAGTTTCCCACTTACCAAATAGAGAAGGTTTCTCTTCGGCTGTTTGTTCCCTGCCCTCCCTGCTGCCCGATCGCAAATTACCGCTCAAATAAACACCCGATTGCTCGATTGTCAATACCAAAACATCTGAATTCAGACATTCGGGCAAACTGTTAGGATCGAAGCGATAAGTTCCCGCAATTGCCGGAGCAGCCTTTAAATTTGTTTCCCCATAAGCAGTTACTACTTTAAACAGCAGTGCAACTGAGCCGATCGCAATCCCGTAAAATGCCAGTGATTTGAGGCTTAAATGATTCATCATCTTGGTAATTGGTAATTGGGCATTGGGAATGGGCCAAACAGGTCATTGGGGAATTGGTAGCACCTCACCAATAACCAATAACAAATAATACTAATTCTCAAAACTCATGCAACAGTATCGGTAGGGTGCGTCGCCACCATTAACTCCCAAAGGCGATCGACAATTGACGAGCGACGCACCTTACTCTCTGAGCGCAAATAAGCCAAACATTCATCATTGTTGCAATAACTTGGAGAATTGGTATAACAACAGTCAACAGTCAACAGTCAACTGTCAACAGACTACCTTTGAGGAAGTACCGACGCCAAGTGCGATCGCACTCTAACGTAACACCGCGCAATCAGCAGCGAAGAATGACACTGCACAGCCAATTCATCAGTATACTGTCCCAAAGTTTGGCGCTCAATTCCCCACTCCCGACTGGTACCTGCAATAGTCAAATCAGCATTAGCAGAAGCCGCTACTACTGCTTGAATGGGTTCAGCCGCCTCCACAATCGGAGTTTCAATGCGCGATCGCACCTCAACCGGCAACTGATCCATAACTCGCCCAAACTCGTAACTCAGATTGTTTTCAGCTTCCCCGTCAACCGCCACCCGCAGCACCGTCAAACGGCGTTCCTCGCTATTAACTAACAGTCTCAGCGCCAATTCTAAACCCAAATCATCGTGAATGTTTGCCGCATAAGGTACTAACAAGTTATTCAACCTTTCCCGGCCTCTGTCAACAAAAATTGCTACATCCACCTTAGCGTTGCTGAGAATTTGACCGACACGCCCTCCCAAACGGTTGCTGCTAAAAGTAGGCCTGTGCCATCCTACTAAAATCAAATCCGCGCGATCTATTGTCGCAATTTGTGCCGTCTCCCTCGCTACATCATTAGTAACCCGAATGATGGGATGTACGAATTTTTGTGCCTCCGGCAGTTCCAAACTCTCAATCAATTCTGATAATTTCGAGCGGCGCTCTTCAATAGTGCGATCGGCTTCCGCAGGCGTACTTTCAAAGGCATAATCCTCATTTAATTCTATCAAACTCAGAGGATGAACCGCCGCCGACTGTAAATCCTCACCACCCATACCAGCAGCAGGCTGCGCCAGCGCTACCGCTAGTCGCAGTAAACCTTTCTGCGTGCTGGGATTGGCAACAGGTACTAAAATTCGATAAGTTGGCAGCAATTTATTAGCAGTTTCTTCGCTGCTGTCAGCAATTTGTGAATCTTCTAATTTTGAATCCTCAGAGTTAATTTCTGAAATATCTAATCTAATTAACCTTTTTGGATAAGTCAATTCCAACAGCGGCGAAGTCATAAAAGTTGTCACTAAAGCCATGATGACTAACATCGTAAATAGCAGCGGCGAAATTACCCCCAAGGAAAGACCGATATTCAGCACAATGAGTTCAGTCAAACCGCGAGTATTCATCAGCCATCCCAGCGCTGAAGCTTCGCGGTTGCTGATGCCACAAACTCTGGCTGCAACGTAAGTGCCGACGTATTTGCCGATAATTGCCACTCCCAAAACGGCGGCGCACAGCAGCCACAATTCGGGACTGTTGAGCAAGCCAATTTGAGTCCGCAAGCCGCTGTAAGCAAAAAATATGGGCAGTAGAAATATTAGTACAAAGTCTTCGGTTTTTTCTGCTAATTCTCTGGTTAATCCCGCATTTTTAGGCATTGCAGCACCCAGCAAAAATGCACCGAAAATTAAATGAATGCCGATCCATTCAGTAATTAAGGCAGAAGCTACAACTCCCATGTAAATGCCGGAGAGCACTAACTGTGTTAATCTGCCAGTGCGGTTGTAGTGTTTGGAAAGTCGCTGCAAGAACCAGCGGACTACAGTCAGCATGAAACCGATGTAAATTAAAGACTCAATAATTGTCGGCAAAGCACCGATCATCGAATTAGTACGAGTAACTGCGATCGCCACCGCTAACAAACACCACGCCGTTACGTCATCTACCGCAGCGCAAGTCAAGGCCAGCGTCCCCAATTTGGTATTCTGCAAGTTGTGTTCTGTAATAATTCTTGCCAGCACCGGAAAGGCAGTAATTGACATCGCAGCGCCCAAAAACAAAGCAAAAGCGGTAAAGGAAACGCTATTATTTGAAACGATCGGGTACAGCAGCAGTGCGAGCAAGCTTCCCAGGGAAAACGGCACTAGAATGCTGACGTGGGAAGTTAAAATCGCTATATCTAAATTGCTTTTGAGGTACTTGGGATTCAGTTCCAAACCAATCAAGAACATGAAAAAAATTAGCCCCACCTCAGATAGCACGTTGAGGAAGGGAACGGCTTCGGGTGGAAAAAGTGCTGTTGCGGTGGCTGGTGCAACTAAGCCAAACAGAGAAGGCCCAAGCATAATTCCTGCTACAATTTCTCCAATGACTTGAGGTTGTTCGATCGCTCGAAATCCTAAACCGACAAGTCTCGAAAGTGCGATAACAATTAGAACTTCAAGCAGGACGAGAATGGGGATGGGCATGGCGTTTTTAGCTTGGGGATTTTTGCTGATCGAGAGGGCACGGTAGTAAAGCTGACTGAATTGCCGATCGAAAAAAATGGATACCACCTCGATCGAAGGTATAAAGCACAAGAGGCGCACCAACAAGGCCATTGTCTCACAAGCGAACAAAGGCTTTGGCTACCTCCCACTTGGATTTTTTGTTTTTTACAAGCGCTTGCAAGTAACTTTAACCGCAGCCTCTGCACCCCGGACTATATCTCACCTCCGGTTGCCCACCGCCCATTTAAACTCACATCTTGCACCATTCTCAATTACTTGTTTAGGAACAGGCTTTTCGGCCTGTTAAGCGAGAAAACTCATTCTTTCTTTGTGGAACGGGCCGAAGAGCCCGTTCTTGACAATGGTGCAACATCTGAGTTTAAACCTAGTGATATAAATTTGTCAGCAAAAGTAGCACGCGCTGTGATAAACTAGAAAAGTTGTTTAAATTCGCACATCCGGGTTTTCGGGTGTTTCTAAGGCGAAAACCTTCAGAAATACGACCGGGTGGAGGATTAACCCGAATTAGGAGTTAAAAATACCATGCCAGTAGTCAGTTTGGCTCAAATGTTAGAGTCAGGGGTTCACTTCGGACACCAAACCCGTCGGTGGAACCCGAAAATGTCTCCATACATTTTTACAGAGCGCAACGGGGTTCACATCATCGACCTCGTGCAAACCGCTCAGCTTATGGAAGACGCCTACGAGTACATGAGAGTTGCCTCAGAAAAAGGCAAAAAGTTTTTGTTCGTGGGTACGAAGCGCCAAGCTGCGGGGATTGTAGCCCAAGAAGCTCAACGCTGCGGTGCTTATTACGTCAACCAGCGCTGGCTGGGGGGAATGCTCACCAACTGGACGACGATTAAGTCCCGCGTGGAACGCCTCAAGGATTTGGAGCGCCGCGAGGAAATCGGCGCCCTCGATTTGCTGCCGAAAAAAGAAGCTTCGGTACTGCGCCGAGAAATGGCAAAACTCCAGAAATATCTGGGCGGGATTAAATCTATGCGGAAGATTCCCGACGGAGTGGTGCTGGTAGACCAACGCCGCGAGTATAATGCGGTGTTGGAATGCCAAAAGTTGGGAATTCCGATCGTCTCTCTGTTGGATACCAACTGCGACCCGGATTTGGTTGACATTGCGATTCCGGCGAATGACGATGCTATTCGATCGATCAAGCTGATTGTCGGCAAGTTGGCTGATGCCATCTACGAAGGTCGTCACGGTCAGCAGGGCGGCGACTCTGATGAAGACTACGACTACGACGGCGGTTACGAAGGCGCTGAATATGATGTCGAAATCGAAGAATTGGATGACCCCGATTATGTAGATCCCGACGACGCTGCTGAGGCCGACGGCGAAGAAACCGAGAGCTAGTATTGCCCTCGGAATCTGACACCAGGAAATTAAAAATTAAAGATTGAAAATTAAAAATAATAATTATTTTTAGTTGGATATTTTTAATTTTTAATTGTACATAGCACGAGTCTAAGTCATTAGTAGAACTCTGGCAAAAGCATTCATTGTGTCTGGGCCAGAATTAATTCTGGCGCTACACCTACAAAGTCGGTACTAATATCGACTGGGTACTTCTTCACTCTGGTCTAATCATTAACATTAAAATTAGTGACTAATGACTGATGACTAATGACTGATGACTAATGACTAATAACTAATTTTGATTGGGAACTTAAAGAAGATGGCGGACATATCTGCAAAACTTGTTAAAGAACTGCGCGAAAAAACTGGCGCGGGCATGATGGACTGCAAAAAAGCCCTCGTTGAAAACGAAGGCAATATGGAAACATCCATTGAGTGGCTGCGGAAAAAAGGTCTGGCTTCGGCAGGTAAAAAAGGTGGACGAGTTGCCTCAGAAGGGCTTGTAGGCAGCTACATTCACACGGGCGGCCGAGTGGGAGTGCTGGTGGAAGTTAACTGCGAAACAGATTTTGTGGCACGTCGCGAAGAATTCCAAACTTTGGTGCGGAATATTGCGATGCAAATTGCAGCTTGCCCGAATGTGGAATACGTGAAAGTTGAAGATATCCCCGCCGAAGTTGTCGAAAGAGAAAAGGCAATTGAAATGGGCAAAGATGACTTAGGCAACAAGCCGGAAAACATCAAAGAAAAGATTGTTCTAGGGCGGATTGAGAAGCGCATGAAAGAGTTATCTTTGATGGATCAGCCTTTTATTAAAGATCAGAATATCTCGGTCGAAGAGTTGGTGAAACAAACGATCGCCCAAATTGGAGAAAATATCCAAGTGCGCCGCTTCGTGCGTTTTGTCTTGGGCGAAGGCATTGAAAAGGTAGAAGCTAACTTTGCCGATGAAGTGGCAGCCCAAATGGGTGTTCAATAATCCCCCATTAAGATATAGAATTAAAAATTAAAAATGTGAAAAATTGATTTTTTGCATTTTTAATTTTTAATTTTTACAGGATTCCCGGACTGTGTATAAAACACAAACACCCGGTTTATAACCGTTATTAAATAGACATCTCAATAATTGCCAGCTTTGAACAGGCTTTCCGGCCTGTTCCACAATAATTATTGGAGATGTCTAATGGAAAATCAGACAATTTGTGGCAGAAACCTGGTTTTTTTGCCCGCCTCCTATTTTAATTTTATACGAGAGATATGGTGCGACCAAGAGAGAGAATAGAGCAAGATTTGGCAGGACTAGAAGAGGCTTTAGCAGCGTTGAATTTGGAGTTTCGCAGTACCTACGAAGGTTATTTAACTGCGTTGGGACAAGCCGCGCGGCAGCAATTAATTTTGGCTTGCTATCACCTTTGCACTCAAGCAGTACCAGAGTCGTTTCTCAAGTTGTCCTTCGAGGGGCGGCAAAAAATGCAGCAGTCTGTAAAGGCTTTGGCTGCGGCGTCGGAGGAAAAATTGCGATCGCTAGTGACTGAATCACAAGCAGATGAAGAAATAGAGGAAGAGGAAGAGGAAGAGGAAGAAGAAGACGAAGACGACTTCGGTGAAGAGGAAGAAGACGAAGACGAAGCAGACGACAAGGAAGAAGACGAAAAGGAAAAAAACCAAGTTTCGGCCATTAACTATCTGTTTTCATTGGCAAATTATCAATTGCCAAATGCTAATTCCCCGGAAAGTTTGGCACGCTGGCAAAATAGTATTGAAAAGTCGATCGTCCATATACTCAAGCTGCTTTCTCGCGACACCAACCGCTTGCTGCAACAGTCGGGAATCTTGCCGAGTCAATTGCCAGAACCGGTTCTAGAAGCTGCTTCTGGTGCTGAATCCTCCGGCGATAGTGTTGCCGGGCCGCCTAACTTATTAAACATAATTATTGAAACCGATGCCTCACCAGCGTCGCGAAAATTGGCAGCAGCCTTTGGTAGTAGGGCGCTGCACATTACAGCGATTAAAATGCGGCTAGCGGAAATAGAGTTTGCCGATGCGGCAACCTCGGCTTGGCGCCAGCAAATTCGCAACCTGTCTGTAAAGTTGAACTCGCTGGGCCGCGATTATCAGAAAAAGCAGCGAGAACTTGCTGTGGTGGAGGCTGAGTCGGCTTGGCGATCGAGTTGGTTTGAAGATTGATCGGATGTTGAAGGAATTGTGCCAACGAATGATGTAACGGATTTAACGGATTTAAGTCCGAGGAAATAAGTCCGAGGTTCGAGGGAATAAGTTTGATAGAACAAGTCCGAGGGCAGTAGGACAAATCTCAAACGTAAAACTTTTAGGCGATTGGGAAACCAGGTTTTTTAAAGAAACCGGGTTTCTCGGTGCTATACTTTTTTGGTGGAAGCTTCTTAGGATCGCGAATTAAATAACTTATAATTTTAATTGTTATTGTGGGATGGGCGTCCCGCCCGTCCTTAAAAG
>NZ_JAUBRP010000137.1:0-8194 GCF_036701935.1 Microcoleus sp. M2_D5
GTGTGGAACAGGCATCTTGCCTGTTCCTAATTTTCAGTAACAGGCAAGATGCCTGTTCCACAAGAGAATTGATGGTTGTGTGTGGAACAGGCATCTTGCCTGTTCCTAATTTTCAGTAACAGGCAAGATGCCTGTTCCACAAGAGAATTGATGGTTTGTGGAACAGGCATCTTGCCTGTTCCTAACGCAACTACAAACTATTACCGACTAGCGCTGGGCGAGAATCTTTTTTGCGAAATTGCAAAGAGTTATTTTCGCAGTCGATCGCAATTGTATCCCCCTCCACAAACGCATTTTCCAGAATCTTGTTAGCCAGCGGGTTTTCCAGCTCCCGCTGGATAGCGCGTTTCAAGGGACGAGCGCCGTAAACCGGGTCGTAACCGACATCTGTGATATGGTTTTTCGCCGCATCCGACAGTTCCAAAGTAATTTTTTGCTCTGCCAACAAACGCTCGATCCGCTTGACTTGGATACTGACAATTTGCCGCAATTCGACCTTGCTCAAAGTGTGGAACAAAATTATCTCGTCCACCCGATTGAGAAATTCCGGCCGGAAGTGCGATCGCAGCGCTGCCATCACCCGTTTTAACATCTGTTCGTACTCTTGGTCTGTCTCCCGTTCTTGAGTCAATAAATTTTCATTTTCAGTCTTGTTTTCAGTCTTGTTTTCAGTCTTGTTTTCACTCTTAGTTAGAGTATCAACATCAACTCGCTGGGCCGACACCTCAACAGTACCATCTGCAGCCACTTTATAATCTGTCTTTTGACTTGACAAATCTTTCGTTTCCTGCTTACGACTCGCAGGTTTTTTGACGGTTTTTTCCTTCTTAGTAAACACGTCTAAAATGTGGTCGCTGCCGATATTGCTAGTCATCACAATTACGGTATTTCTAAAGTCAACCACTCGACCTTGAGAATCGGTAATTCTGCCGTCATCCAAGACTTGCAGCAAAATGTTAAATACGTCGGCGTGCGCTTTTTCCACTTCGTCAAACAACACTACCGAATAAGGATGTCTCCGCACTGCTTCGGAAAGTTGTCCCCCTTCATCGTAACCGACATATCCGGGAGGAGCTCCTACCAACCGAGAAACGCTGTGCTTCTCCATGTATTCCGACATATCGATGCGGACGATCGCATCATCGCTGTCAAACAAAAACTCCGCCAACGCCCGCGCTAACTCAGTTTTGCCGACGCCTGTCGGGCCCATAAACAAGAAAGAGCCGATCGGCCTCCCCGGATCTTTCATGCCCGCCCTAGCGCGCCGAATTGCCGCCGCCACGGCTGTTACAGCTTCCTCTTGACCGATAACTTTTTGGTGCAAGTGTTTTTCCAATTGCAGCAATTTTTGGCGTTCGGATTCTAACAACCGGTTAACCGGAATGCCCGTCCATTTAGCGACAATTTCCGCAATATCGCCCTCAGTAACTTTTTCCCGCAGCAGGGAAGAACCTTGAGCTTGCTGTTTCAAAAGTTCCGCTTCTTTCGCTTCGCGATCGCGCACCGCAGTTTCCAACTTGCCGTACTTTAACTGTGCGGCCTTATTCAAATCGTAAGCCCTTTCTGCTTGTTCAATTTGGACTCGCAGTTGGTCTTCTTCTGCTTTCAATTTATTGATTGCATCCAACAACTGCTTTTCGCCCAACCACTGAGAGGACAATTTTTCCTGCTTGACTTTTAAGATGTCAATCTCAGATGTGATGCGTTCGACGCGGAAGCCCAGCCCGGGGGCTAGAGTACCTTTTCCTTCGCCTTCGATCGACAATTTTTCCATTTCCAACTGCATCACCCGGCGGTCGATTCCTTCCAATTCCACAGGTTTAGAGGTAATCTCCATTTTCAAGTGGGCGGCCGCTTCATCTACAAGGTCGATCGCCTTGTCCGGCAAAAAGCGATCGGAAATATAGCGAAAAGACAGAGTTGCAGCAGCTACCAGGGCCGAATCAGTAATTTTTACCCCGTGGTGGCGTTCGTAACGGTCTTTCAATCCGCGCAAAATCGAAACAGTATCTTCAACGCTGGGTTCGCCGACAAATACTTGTTGAAATCGACGTTCTAGTGCAGGATCTTTTTCAATATTCTTGCGGAATTCGTCGAGAGTTGTAGCGCCGATGCAGCGCAATTCGCCTCTCGCCAACATCGGTTTTAACAAATTTCCCGCATCCATTCCCGAACCGGAACTGCCACCGCCGCCGGTGCCGACAACCGTGTGCAATTCGTCAATAAATAGGACAATTTGCCCGTCGGAATCGATAACTTCCCGCAATACAGATCGCAACCGTTCTTCAAATTCGCCCCGGAATTTTGCCCCAGCAATTAAACTGCCCATGTCGAGGCTAAATAGCTGGCGATTTTTCAAAGATTCCGGTACGTCGCCGTTGACAATTCGCTGGGCTAAACCTTCGGCGATCGCAGTTTTTCCGACTCCGGGATCGCCAATTAACACTGGATTGTTTTTTTGACGACGGGAAAGAACTTGTACCACGCGGCGGATTTCCTCGTCGCGGCCGATTACTGGGTCGAGTTTGCCGGCAATGGCTGCTTCTGTCAAATCGCGACCGTACTTGCTGAGGGCGTCGGAGTTAGCTTCGCCATCTTGATCTTGCCCTTTAGCGTTGCTGCGGCTGCCTTTCGTTTCGGAATTTTTTTCTTGGGCTTTAGCAGTGGCGCGGAAAGATTTGATGGCTTCTTCGAGTTTTGGTCGATCGAGTGTACCGGCTGGGGGTTTGCGATCGTAACCGGGGCGGCCAGGCGGGCCGTCGCCTTTTGTCAGCAACCTGCGGCCGACTCGTTCGTCTTCTACTAAGCCAATTAATAAATGTTCAACGGCGATAAAATTATCTTGCCAAGTCGCCCTGGTGGCCTCGGCAACATCTAACATCACTTCTAAGCCGCGACCGAGGTATAGTTGGTCAGCGTTGGCAACTCTGGGCTGTCGTTTGGCAAAAGCATCTAACTGCTGGGCCAAGCGGGGGGCATCGACTCCAGCTTTGCTGAGAATGCTGTTGGCCTGGCCTTGCTGTTCGAGAAGGGCAATGGCTAAATGTTCAACCTCTAGCTGCTGATTGGCAAAGCGGCGGGCTACATCCTGGGATTTGACAATCGCTTCCCAGGCTTGATCTGTAAATTTGCTAGGGTCTGTTGGCTGCACGTTGGTTCCTCGCAATCAAGGGGATTCCTGTTGTTATCCGTTAATACATCGTCTCACAACCATCATAATCTTTAAACAGGATTATGAATTTATGAGTGCGGTTAACTACGGCGGAAGTTGTGAAATAATTGACAAGATTGAAAAAGCTTACAGTCCGCAATCCACCCCGAAATTTGCTGCGGTGAGACTCACATCTTGCGCCATTCTCCAGAACGGGCAAGATGCCCGTTCCACAAAAGATAAATTTTCTTGTGCAACAGGCATCTTGCCTGTTCATAAAAGGCTAACTGACAATGGTGCAACATAGGAGTTCAGACCGACTATGGCGATTCCCTGCGGGATAGGTTGGGTGGCCGTACTTATAAAAATATTGCCAGAATCAAGATTTTTGAGCGACTGAGATTTATGCTATTTCCGACTTACCAATTTCTAGTATTTTTCCTAATTATTTTTAGCGCGATCGTCTCTGTGAAACCCCAAGTCGAGTTGTATAAAATTGTCTTGTTAGTTTCCAGTTTATTATTTTATTCCTTTTGGAGCTTTGACTTTCTCTTGCTCCTCATTTTCTCGACAGTTTACAATTATATCATTCTCCGGGCGATCTGCAACAGTAAGTATAAAAAAATTGCTTTCATCTCCGGTATAATTTTCAACATTGGCTATCTCGGCATCTTTAAATATTGCAACTTCTTTGTAACTTCTTTATTTGAGGTACTGAATCAGCTACAAATTCCCGCCGACTTTCCAGTTTTGCAAATAATCGCCCCCGTCGGCGTGTCTTTCTACACTTTTAGAATAATTTCCCATTTAATCGACTGCTACCAGCAAAAAATCCCTTGTCCGAAATTTGTAGACTATGCCGCCTACATTACCTATTTTCCGCAAATTGCCTCCGGGCCAATCTCGCGAGCTCGCGATTTTTACTGGCAGCTAAATTCACCGGAAAAATACGACTATAAAATTGAAGAAGTTATAGTTTTGATTTTGTCGGGACTCTTCAAAAAATATACTTTGTCGAGCTTTTTGTTTAACTTCACTGACTTGCCATTCAAAGTCCCGCAGCAGTACAGCAGCATCGATTTAATCCTCGCGGCAATTTCCTATTCCTGTTTAATTTACGTAGATTTCAGCGGCTACTCGGATTTAGCCAACGGCATCTCCTGTTTGCTGGGTTTCAAACCCATTGCCAACTTTAATATGCCATACCGATCGCTCAGCCTGCAAGAATTTTGGAAAAGGTGGCACATCAGTCTTTCCGAGTGGCTGAGGGATTACGTTTACTTTCCTTTTGGCGGCAACAAATACGGCAAGTTGAGGAAGTACGTAAATTTACTGATGACAATGGCGATCGGTGGATTGTGGCACGGCGCCGGTTTAAACTTTATTTTCTGGGGAATAATTCACGGTTTAGGGTTAATTGTCAACCATTTATGTAAAGATATCCCCCAAGCTATCCACTTTAAATTAGACTATGCCTTTCCCAGATTTGCTAAATTTTGCAGTTGGCTGCTAACATTTACTTTTGTTACTTGTAGCTGGGTATTTTTCGGCACTCCCAACTGGGAAACTGCGGTGAGTTTTTTTGCAGGAATTTTCCATCCTGCCGTCGCAACTTTTCAATTTAACTTCTGGCAATTGTATTTAGTAATTGCAGTCATTGGCGCGATTAACTTCTGGGGCGATCGCATCTCGCAACTATTGCAAACCTTACTGTCATTAAAAAACATTTTCTTTCGGGTTGTCTTAGTTTCGCTGCTCGTGTATACTATCTTGATGTTGGGGCCGAGTACCATGCCGCCTTTTATTTACTTTAATTTTTAAGTAATTTCTAAGAAATATGAAAGACCGGGAATTTTTGCTGATTGTTACTTCTGTAATTCTCACTTTGATATTTTCAAACTTATCATTATTTCTGAAAAGCTTTGCTTCAACTCCTTTCGCCAGTCCAGAAATCAAACAAGCCGCGCGCCAGATAGAAATAGACGGTTTCCGAAAATCTGAACAAGCTTTTTGGAGTAAAATTAAAGATATTAACTTCGATAGCATCCCCAAAGAATCAGAAATTCCTCCTGTCAAAACCGAAACAAAAGCGGCCGTTGAACCCCCAAAGCCTGCTAATGCTAAAAAACCAACCCCAGCTAAAAAACCAACCCCAGCTAAACCCAAACTGACCATACCTTATCGCAGATTTTTATTTATTGGAGATTCCGTAATGTTCGACTTAGGAATTCAACTCCAGTACACTCTTAAGAAAAAATACAATATCGCCGAGACGAAAATTGACTACAAGGTGTCCACGGGATTAAATCGGATAGATTATTATGACTGGTATGCCAGAACTCGCAAAATTATTAATGATTACCAGCCGGATGTAGTGATAGTTTTATTTGGAGCAAATGACCGTCAAAATATCGTTGATTCTCAAGGAAAAGGCAGGGCAGTTATGAGCAAAGAATGGCAAAAAGCTTATCAAGAAAGAGTGGAAAGATATGCCAGTTTACTGGATTCGTTATCTGTGAGAAAAGTGTATTGGGTCGGTCAATCGATGCCTAACAAATCTTCGTATTTCAAAGCTTTTACCGTCATGAACGATATTTATAAAACTGCCAGCAAATCTTCATCCAAAATCGAATTTATTTCAACTTGGGATACTTTTGCAAAAGCTGGGAAATTTGTTCCAGTAGTTGCTAATAAATCGGGTAAACGAGGCTATGTAAAAAATAATGACGGCTTGCACTTTACCTCCCACGGAGCTCAAATTATCAGCGACTTAATCGTTGACAAAATGGTGAGCGACAAAATATTAAAAGCTCCGCCAAAGAAATGACGATAGTAGGTTGGTTTTCGTGACTAAACTCAACCAAAAATTTTGACATTTCACCGATTAATGCAAGATAATATATTTAGTTTGGGACGGACATGGGTCTCGCTCAACTAGGTTTATAGGGAAAATCTAGGATTGAGTTATAATAAATTTACTCGTGAAACCGGGTTTATAACTCCCTATGCGTCCAGGACTAATATTGACAAAAAGCCACAGTAAATGTAATGCTGAATTCAGCATCCAGCAACGGCCTCCATATCTAGCAATTGTCATGGCGACAAATTATGACGAGCAATATGTGGAAACTCGATCGCACTAACATCCCTGAGTCAATGGGGTGCAGCGGCACAGCGCTAATCTTCACTCTCACTAAATATAGTCAACCTTGGCAAAGAATAAACCTAGTTGAAAAAATCCTGCAACAGTGCGGCATCGAGCCTTTTGCTGAAGTTTTGGGCGTACCCAACAGCGGAATATTCAGAGAAAATATACCGGAATCCGTCAGAAAACCGCATCCGAATTTGCTGTTTCGCGCTTTGGCAATTCAAGCATTGGGGAAGGTGCGAGAGGGGCAGATATCAAGTGAGAGAACGGCTAGAGCAAGTAATTTTAGCAAAAATCTGCTGGCGGCGTTAGAACAGGAAGCGCGAGGTGGCTCGACTCCTTTAATTCGGTGGTCTGCGGCTGTTAGTATTAAGTCAATGTGGTTGGATGAAGCAGGGCAACAACAAGGCAAGGAAGGTGCTGTCAATTCCACAATCAATGCAGGGGAAATTGAGCGGCTGGTTGTAGAAGAGCAAATTCAACTATTAGCAAGCAACAAATTTGCTTTGGGCGACAGCAGCAGAAATGACAGCCACAAGGAATATGAGAATTGTCTCGATTTTTGGGTGTACGGCCCTAGCTGGCTGCTGCCGAGCCTGCTAATGGATTGCGAGGAATATCTGTTTTGGATCGATCGAGTATTTGCGGCGATCGCACTTAGGGACTCCTACAAATTGAATGCCGAAAACGATGCGGCGGTAACAAACTTTTTGGAAGTTGCGGAAAATAATTTTAATGACTTAGAATTCTCCAAAATACTTGCCAAAATTTTTGATTTCCTGCACCACCCGGAAGCGAAAGTCAAAAATCTAGCTGCCATTATTTTAGCACCCTACAAAGACAAGCTGGAGCAAAAATCGGCGCAGATTCTGACAGCGCTCCTATATAAATTTCATGTAAAATATCAGCCTTTACAATCCCTGACTCTTCCCGAAATTGAGGAGTACAAAGCGTCACTGTATTTCGGTAAAATGGAAATTGACGACTTGTATTGTGAGGCTTTGGCGCTGTGCGGCGATCGGGATGTCGAACTCGCAAGTTTCTTGTCAGCTAAACAGAGGGAATACCAAAATACTGTAGATGAGCAGATCGACAATCTCAGCAAGTTAGTTAAGTCGATCGTAGATTGCCAGAGCTTGTTAGATGCGAATAGGGAACTTTTGTATTTGACTATAGAGCGGCTGCAAAAATGGGATTACACCCTAGGTCATAAACTGTCTGTGCACCGCAAGAAACTCCAAAATCTCAGTTTTGACAAAAGCACATCCGAGCAGTGCATAAACCTCGACAACGAGCTAAATTCTCTCAGAGATTCTTTGCAATATACTTTGTATGAAGTCACCTCCAAAATTAACAGCCTAATTAGAGATTTAGAACTTTCTGTGTCTAAGAATAATAAGACTGCCAGAGATATGTTTAAGTGGACATGGGTATTGTTGGGGGTGTGGTTTTCAGTAGGGCTGCTCTTGTATATATCGGATTCAGTGATTAACTCGATGTTTACCGTCAGCTACACAAGCGAATTTGTAGTTTATTGGACTATTTTATTTATTGTGATGGTGGTATTTTTGTTAGTATTAGCTGTATTTTTTTCGGTACTCGCTGCTTTAGACAAGCGCCGAGAATCTAAATTAATTCCTAAATTTGATAGCTTAAGCCAAATAGGCACAAGTTTTTCTATTTTGTGGCAAAAGAGTTACTTGCAGCAGTTTGTACCGTCGGTGCGATCGCATTAAAAGTTTCAGTTGACAGTTGACAGTTCTCAAAAGAAAAACGGAAGAGGGAAGATAGTTTTTCCTTCCCCTTCCCCCTCTTAAAGATCGCGAATTAAATAACTTATAATTTTAATTGTTATTGTGGGATGGGCGTCCCGCCCGTCATGAGTGGACGGGCGG